>JAEMQE010000037.1:0-2177 GCA_022758945.1 Lentimicrobium sp.
ACTTACATCTAAACTCGTTAATTGATTATAAAAACAATATAAATAAATTAAGTCAGTATTGGCACTTACATCCAAACTCGTTAATAAATTTGACCCACAATTTAAATACACTAAAGCTGTATTGGCACTTACATCCAAACTCGTTAATTTATTTGAATATAAATATAAAACTGTTAAAGCTTTATTAGAGCTAACATCTATATTTGTTAATAGATTTAGACTGCAATCTAAAGAAGTCAATGCCGTATTAGCGCTCACATTTAAACTTGTTAATTTATTTGAATAACAATCTAAATAGGTTAAAGCAGTATTGCCACTTACAATTAAACTCGTTAATTGATTATCATTACAAACTAAATCGGTCAAGAATACATTAGCACTTACACTAAAATTTGATATATTATTATAACTACAAGCTAAATAAGTTAAAGCTGTATTGGTATTAACATTCAAACTTGATAATTGATTTGAATTACAACGTAAAGTTGTTAAGTTCGTATTAGCACTAACATCTATATTCGTTAATAGATTTGAACCGCAATTCAAATCGGTTAATGCCGTATTAGCACTTACATTTAAACTAGTTAATTGATTTGAATAACAATATAAAAGGGTTAATACTGTATTACCACTTACATTCAAACTTGATAATTGATTTGAATAACAATACAAATGGGTTAATGCCGTATTGCCACTAACATTCAAACTTGTTAATTGATTAGAATGACAATCTAAATAAGTCAAGGCTGTATTAGTATTTACATTTAAACTCGTTAATTGATTTGAATAGCAATATAAATCAGTTAATGCCACAAAATCTTGAATTCCCGTGAGGTCTGCAATGTTTTTATTTGCTACATTTAAATACGTTATTGTATTGATATTGGCTGTTGGCACTTGATTATCTAATGCACCCGAATCATACCCTAAATCTATTAAGGCTTGCTCAAAATTATCATCTGGCACAAACGTGTTTTGGGCATAACCCATCAATGTAAAACACAGAAAAGCCAAAAAAGTTAGATTTTTTTTCATAAAATTATTTATTTAATTTATCTTCTATCGCTTTTAATCGTTGTTCTAATTGTGTGTTTTTGATTTCTAAAGCGGTGATTTTAGTTTTGTCATTTTCGATAATGATTTGTTGCTCTTGCACCGCTTTTACTAATGGCACAACAAATTCAGAATAGCGTAAACCATAATAATCAGCATCACTTTTTGGGGCATCGACACCGCTAAAATCAAAACCCAATTCTTTGGCGGCTTGTTCTACTTCTTGGGCAACAAAGCCTGTTTCCAGTTGAGGTTTGCTTCCTTTAGCTAATTCGCTGTGTTTTTTTCTTAATGCTTCTGGCGTTTTCATAAAATTATCTATCGCATTCGTATCTAAATGATAGGTAACTGGATTTAATTTTTTGATAAAGGCTAATCCTGGCACATTGCCTTGAATATCTTTTTTGAAACGCCCGTCCGAAACATTAGTCCAGTTGGCAAAACCACCTATGCTTGTTACTCCCGAATCACCCAATCGAACTTGATTACTTGCCGTAATATTTGCACCATCACCTAATGCAGATGAATTAGAGAAATTCCCTGTTGAATACGCATCGCCTCCAATAGCAGTATTGTAATTCCCTGTTGATACTGCTGCTGCTGCTGCCTCTCCTACAGCGGTATTTCTAAGGCCAGTAGTTGAAGCATATAATGAATTGAGTCCTACGGCTGTGTTATTACTTCCAGTATCGTTATTCTTTAATGCACTACTCCCGATGGCGGTATTAGAATTTCCATTTGTATTTGAATAAAGGGCATTTGCTCCATTGGCTGTATTATTATTTCCTATTGAATTATTAAATAGTGCGCTTATACCAGTAGCAGTATTATTTGTCCCTGTTGAATTATTATTTAAAGAATAGCCTCCAGTAGCTGTGTTGTAAAGACCTGTTGAGTTACTATAAAGCGCATCATATCCAATGGCTGTGTTCTCGTGACCGGTAGTGTTGAAATTCATTGCTTCGGTTCCTATACCCGTATTTGCAAAACCCGTAGTATTGAATTTAAGCGCAGCTTCTCCATTGGCAGTATTATTATCTCCTGTTGTATTAACAGAAAGTGCATCTGCCCCAGTTGCAGTATTGTAAATTCCTGTTGTGTTTGCTGCTAATGCAGAAGCTCCA
>JAEMQE010000037.1:2277-5188 GCA_022758945.1 Lentimicrobium sp.
CCTGATGCTACATTATTTCTTTTAAAAATCACATCATTATTATCGGTTGTTCCAATAAAGTTAGTAGCAGTTGTTCCTGCGTTTCCGGATATTCCCCATCCATTTGTAGTTGTTCCACTGCTGGCAGCATACAAAGCATAAGGCACACTCAACAATTGACTCGTTCCAGAAACCGTATAATTGGTTCCGCCTGTTGGGTCAGTTTCTGTTTTGATAAAGTAAAGTCCATTTGCCCAGTTTATTGCTGAAAATGTTCCAGTTACTGGTAAACCAGTTCCGATTTCGAGCGTGACTAAACCGTTATTGTTAGTTATTGGATTTGGATTAAACAATTCTTTGTAAACTTCTACACCAACTGCTGAACCTTGTAGAATAGTGATTTTTATTCCAACTCCTTGGTTTGTCACTAATGCATTCGATGCGTTTCTAATCACTGCTTGATAACTCATTTTTTGTGGTGTTTGAGCTGAAGCAGAAAATAGAGAAAAGAACATAGAAAACAGCAACGCTGTTTTTACTAATTTGGGTAAAGATGTTTTCATAATTAGTGGTTTTTTATAATTTTAAAAGTTTTAATAATTTTGTAATTATCCAAAACGTTCAGTAAATAAATTGCTGAAGGCAAATTTTCTAATTGTATTTGAGTTTCTGATTGTGAGATTTTTTGGTTTGTAATTAGTCTTCCACTTAAATCAAAAAGTTGGTATTCTAAATTATCTACTATGTAGTTTTCAATATTGAGATAGACCAATGATGTTGTGGGATTTGGATAAACCGTCATCTGTAAAGTAATTTCAGGAAAATTATCTGTTCCCAAAGTAAAAATCTCAAAGGGTTGTTGAACACCTTGATTTACAGAACCGCCAGAGCCTGTAGCGCTTGTATAGACTACTTGGCCAATGGTATAACTTGCATTTCCACCACTTCCTATGGCATTGCCACCCGAAGAAACGACCGATTGTTGCGCTTGACCTTTTGGAATAAAAAATAGAGCCAAAAGCAAACAATAAAACAGTTTATTTTTTTTCATAATCAGTAGCATTTAAACGTTAAAATATATTTACTCCTTTAACCCTTTCAACTTTTAATACTGAAAGGATTAGGAAGAATTTGTTTTATTTTAAAAAGTGTATTTTAAAAATATTGCTCCATTTATAGGTTTTAGACTTGTATCTGTTGCCGATAATCTGTCCCATTTAAAATCTGATTGTAATCCTGCACCGTCTTCAGCAGGTATGTCTAAATCACAACCAAAAGTTCCTCTTACGACAATGTTATTTGTGGTTGATTTTACAGTTCCATCGGCATTAAAGAGAACAACATTTATTGTTAGAGCGTCATTAAGAGCTAGATTTATAGATACAACTTCAAATTTTCCGTAAGTGCCAGCGGTAGTTTTAAAAATCATTACAGTTCCAGCTGGCCATAAAACTCCTGTGCCGTCTGTGGCTTGAATATTGGCAGCTGTCATTAAACTATTTTTAGCCTGAATGTGCGATAACCTAATTTCAGCAAAATTTGTTGCCGCAGGCGTTGGTGGAGCAGGCGTTGGTATTGGTGTAGCATCGTCTTTAGAACAAGATGAAATAATTGTTACTAAAACAAGAGCGAAGACTAATTGTGCTTTTTTCATAATTTTCATTTTTTTAAAATTTTTGAAACATTTCTGTTTCAGTTTTTAGTTTTATCCTGCAAAGATTGTCCGCTATTATTTCTTAAAAAACCACCAATAGACGAACGACATTTTAAATAGACAGACAACAACTTCTACTTAATAAGTATTTATATCTATATTTGAAAAAATATTAATTGTAAATGGCAAAGTTTAATTGTATCATTATAGATGATGACGAGATTGACAGACTTACTGTTCTATCCTTTGCAAAGAGATTTCCTAATCTCAACATTCTTGGCGTTTTCGAATCGGCTGAAGAGGCATTGCTTGTAATCGAAAAAGAAAAAATTGACATTCTTTTTCTAGATATTGATATGCCTAATTTGAGTGGCTTGGACTTCAGAAAAAACACACTCAAAATTCCTGTTTGTATCTTCATAACCGCTCATCCAGAACACGCTGTGGAGAGTTTTGAGTTGGACACATTAGATTTTATTGTAAAACCTATAAAACTGGATCGATTTTCTCAAACTATGAGTCGCATCGAGGAGTTTATGGAAATAAAACTCAAAGCACAACTTTTTGAAGCAAGTATTGGCGGCGATACCATTTATATCAAAGAAGGCTATGAACAAACCAAGGTAAAACTCCATGATATTCTTTACCTCGAAGCCTTAAAAGATTATACACTTATTGTAACCAATCAAAAACGACATTGTGTTTTATCAAGTATTGGTGCGCTTTTGAAAGAAAATCACTTTCAATCTTTTATACGAATACACAGAAGTTTTGCCGTTCAAAAACAGTTTATTCAAAAAATTAATTCTCAAGAAATCGAACTGAAAAATAATGTTTTGATTCCCATTGGCAGAAGTTACAAAGACAACCTTAATACACTATTATGAAGAAAATTATTGTTTTTCTAATAGTGATTTCCCCTATAATTTTATTTGCCCAAAAAAGCGGACAAGTACTTATCGATTCTTTATTAGTAGATCTTCCAAAGATGAAAGAAGATACTTTGAAAGTTGCCCTTTTAAACCATTTATCATTTGCATATACTGATTTTGAACCTGAAACAGGTATAAAATATGCTCAAAAATCATTAGCTCTTTCAAAAAAATTAGAATGGCAAGAAGGGATGGCTATCGCTTATAAAAATTTAGGGCAAATTTATTATACCCTTTCCAATTATAACCAAGCCCTTATTTGTTATGACAAAGCGCAAAGTTTGAATATTAGTAAGAAAACCAAAAGTGATATTCTTGGCGGCATTGGTAATATTTATATGGCTCA
>JAEMQE010000120.1 GCA_022758945.1 Lentimicrobium sp.
TTGTAGATATCGTCATAGTTTTGGTAAAAAACGAAGAAGGTAGAATTCACGGATTGATTGTGGAACGCGGAATGGCCGGATTTACAACTCCCGAAACGCATAATAAATGGTCCCTTCGTGCTTCGGCAACTGGAGAATTGATTTTTGATAATGTAAAAGTCCCAAAAGAAAATTTATTGCCAAATAAATCTGGACTTGGAGCACCACTTGGATGCTTGGATTCCGCCCGTTTTGGGATTGCTTGGGGAGCGATTGGCGCAGCAATGGATTGTTATGACACGGCTTTGCGTTATGCCAAAGAACGAATTCAATTTGACAAACCTATTGCTGGAACTCAACTACAACAAAAGAAATTGGCAGAAATGATAACCGAAATTACTAAAGCACAATTACTGACTTGGCGATTGGGAGTTTTGAGAAATGAAGGAAAAGCCACAACAGCTCAAATCTCAATGGCAAAAAGAAATAATGTAGATATGGCCATTCATATTGCTCGCGAAGCCAGACAAATGCTAGGCGGAATGGGAATTACTGGCGAATATTCGATAATGCGTCACATGATGAATTTAGAGTCAGTAATTACTTATGAAGGAACCCACGATATTCATTTATTGATTACTGGAATGGATATTACAGGAATTCCTGCATTTAAATAATAAACAACTATTAAATAATTCATAAAATTTAAAGTAAAAGCTTCTTGGAAACAGGAAGCTTTTTAATTTTACACTTTGTTAAAAATTTGAAAAAGAGAACGTTATAGAAAAATATATTGTAAACACCAATTGTCTTAAAATGAAAATAAAAAAAATATTCATCAAAATAGCTGCTTTTTTATTAATTTTTACTTTTTACAATTGTTCTAATGGAGATCCATTACCAATAACCACTCCTATAAATACAACACCACCAATTGTTGACGTAAATGTACCACGGCAGTTCAACTATTTAGCTCTTGGAGACAGTTACACTATTGGTCAAAGTGTCTGTGAAACTTGTAGATTCCCCGAACAATTAAGAAAAAAACTTGGGGATTTAGATCCAAAAAACAGTTACACTTCAAAAATTATTGCAAGAACGGGATGGACGACTACCAATTTAATTTCAGCGATAACCACCGAGAATCTAACTTCAAATTATGATTTAGTAACCTTGTTAATTGGTGTTAATAACCAATACCAAAACAAACCATTTTCGATATATGAAAATGAATTTCCAGAACTAATCAGCAAAGCTATAGCTCTTGGAAAAGGAGACAGGTCAAATGTGGTTGTAGTTTCAATTCCAGATTATGCATTTACCTCTTTTGGGAAGCAATCTGGTAATCAGTCCTATATTTCTACAGAAATTGACAAGTATAATGCTTTTGCACAAAGATATTGCTTAGAACAAAAAATAGAATTTGTCTCCATTACAGATATTACAAGGCAAGGTTTGATAAATCCATTACTTGTCGCCCAAGACGGCTTACACCCTTCAGAACTGGCATATTCTCTTTTTGTAGAACGAATTTTGCCAAAAGCCACTACCGCTATTAATAACTAAAATTTAATAAATAGTTGAAAATATTCTAGAATAAGGGAGCTAGTTCTATTTCTAAGCCTTCCAATGCTGCAGTAATAGGAATTTGACAGCTCAAACGACTATTGGTTTTTATATTAGGTAATCTCGAAAGAGTTGCTAATTCAGCTTCTCTTTTTTCTGGTAAATTAACATCATTGATGGCATAACATTGACAGGTATGACACATCGCCATTCCGCCGCAAAGACCAATAGTTCCAACTGGTTCCAATTCATATGCACGAACAACATGCATAAGATTTAGCGCCATATCTGTAGGAACTTTAACTTCGTGCGTTTGACCTTTTCGATCAGTAATTTTTATTGTAATATCCATTATATAGTACTGTAAGTTTTATTTGGGTTGGGAATCCCAGATTTTGGGTGCATACAAAACATAGAACGACCACGCTCTAACAGAAGTAAAAGCATGGTCGCATTATAAATTATTTATTCAATATTGACAACAGTTTCGATTTGTGGAGCATATTTCTTGATTGTGGTTTCCACTCCCGCTTTTAGCGTCATTTGATTTACACTGCAATTGGTGCAAGCTCCCTGTAGACGAACAATCACGTGTTTGCCATCTTCTATAGAAACAAGTTGAATGTCTCCTCCATCAGAATTTAAAAAAGGCCGAACATCATCGAGCGCTTTTAGAACATTAATTGTTAATTCTTCTGTTGTCATTTTTTTTTATGTTAATTCCCGCCTAAACGAGTTTTGGTTTATTTTTTGGGTGAAGAGCAACCTGCCATATTGGTGATTTTAATGGCTTCGGAGGCTGGCAAATTTTCATTTCTATTGACTACTTCACGCACAACGTTTTTAGTGATCTCCACGAAAATAGTTTCGATTATTGAACCCGTTTGCATGGCTGCCGGACGACCAAAATCGCCTGCTTCACGAATAGATTGTACGATTGGGACTTCGCCAAGGAATGGAACTTGTAAATCTTCGGCAAGATTTTTTGCGCCTTCTTTTCCGAAAAGGTAATATTTATTATTTGGCAATTCTTCAGGTGTGAAATAGGCCATGTTTTCAATAATTCCAAGAACTGGAATGTTTATCGCTTCTGACAAGAACATTGAAACTCCTTTTCGAGTGTCAGATAGAGCAACTGCTTGAGGTGTACTCACAATAACTGCTCCAGTAATTGGCAAAGCTTGCATAATCGAAAGGTGAATATCACCTGTTCCAGGAGGTAAATCAACCAATAAAAAGTCTAATTCTCCCCATTCAGCGTCAAAAATCATTTGGTTTAATGCTTTTCCAGCCATTGGTCCACGCCAGATTATAGCTTGACTTGGTGGTGTAAAAAATCCTATGGAAAGTATTTTTACATTATAACTTTCGATAGGTTTCATTTTAGATTTTCCATCCACTTCGACTGAAAGTGGTTTTGCGCTTTCAACATCAAACATTATTGGCATTGATGGTCCGTAAATATCCGCATCAAGAATTCCTACTGAAAACCCCATTTTAGCAAGCGTTACCGCCAAATTTGCTGTAACTGTAGATTTCCCCACTCCACCTTTTCCAGAAGCAACGGCAATTATATTTTTGATTCCAGGGATTGATTTGTTCGTAACTTCACTTTTTTCGGGAGCTTCAATTTTTACGTTGATTTTTATTTTTGCATCCGGTGAAACTTTCTCTAAAATAGTTTTTTTGATGTCGTCTTCGGCTCTTTTTCTAATGTGTAATGCCGGAACGTGTAATACTAATTCAATCACTACTTCGTCTCCAAAGGTCAATACGTTTGCAATTGCTCCGCTTTCGACCATGTTTTTTCCTTCGCCTGCAACAGTAATGGTTTCTAAAGCTTTAAGGATTTCTTTTCTATCTAATTTCATATTCTGTGTATCGTTTTCAACTGATGATTATTCAATTGAAATATTATATTTATTTAAACTGATTCTATTATAAATTCTCGCCTACAAATATAGTGAAGAAGTTAGATAGTGACAATGATTAACTATGCCAAATTTCCATTTATAAAAAAAATAAAATTCAGTTTTGAATTGCAAAATAGAATCCTATTTTTTTATAAATTAGGAGGGTAAAAAAATTTGGCAAAACACTGTTTATATGGGCTTAAGTTTTCATTATAAAGGCAAATTAAGAACTCCTCAGTCTTTAAAAAAAATGATCGAGGAAGTGACCGATATATGCAAAGCAAATAAATGGGAATTTGCAATTTTTGACGATACATTTCCCAATAACACTTTCACGATTGAACCCAATAAAGACAAGGTTTACGGCATTTTTTTTACGCCACCAAAATGTGAAACAGTAGATATAACTTTCCTTTCTAACGGAAAATTATGTGCTGCTTACAACCTTGAATTAAACAAAAACTTAGAGAAACTGGAAGATGATATTTATCTCTATTTCCTTTCTGTAAAAACCCAATATTGCGGTCCGGGAATTCATAAATTGCTAATCCCAATATTCGATTATTTGAATAAAAACTACTTTGAAGATTTTGAATTCAGAGATGAAGGACAATTTTGGGAAACCCGAGACGAAAAATTGCTCGAAGAAACCTTTGACAGATATTCAAATTTAATAAATAGTTTTGATAGTGCACTGGAACACATCCCCATTTTAGAGGGAGAATCCATAGAAACCTATATTTTAAGAATGGCAGAAATCGTTAAAAACAACAATCATGAATAAAGAAGATAATGACGAAAATAACCTTCCGAAATTGAATATTGAGGAAGAAAATGCGTTTAAAAGATTAAAACTATCTATTGAACATGGCGCGAGTTATTCCAGCAAAGGCAATTCCAATGTGCCTCCCGAAATTGAGGGGCAGTTTTTAGATTATATCATGAACTTTGAAAATGCTTCTAAAAATGCGAAACAAATTTTGGTTTTTGAAAAATTAGGCAAACCCGAATACAAACCTGAATCAACTTTATCTGATGAGGAAATAACAGTTGAACTAGAAAGAATCGAACTTTTAATGCAAAATCAAGGCATAAACTTAGATGTTCTAGGAGATTATATTGACGAAGAACGCCTGATTTACAAATTTATAACCGAAGAATTATTCGAACATGAAATAGATGATATGAACATATCTGGAATGCGAACTTGCTTTATTTATGAGGAATTTCACCCCAATCACGAGTATGATTTAAAACGAGATACTGAAGATTTTTTGAGAATGTTTTTCAATACAAAATCTGATTTTTACGATGAATATCATAGTAAGGACGCGACAAATCATGAAGAGCTAAATAATTTTAGATCCTTGTTCAAAAAATTTAAAATGAAGTTTTTTCAGTATCAAGAAATCACATTTGACGAGCACAATGCCGTTGTTAGATTCAAAATTGATTTCTGGGCAAAAATGGATGGAAAAGATTCTAAAATCAGTTATTCAGGAGATGGAAATATTACTTTCAAATTTGAATATGGATATTGGTATTTAAGAGAAGTAACCTTACCTATTATCGATTAATTTCAGTAGTTTTTTGTGATTATTTGTAAAATTTATAAAAATTAGAAAATAATTAAAATCTCATTTCCGGTTCCCAAAAATATTTTTCTAAATCAATAATCTGATTGTCTACAACTACAATACCTTCGCTTTCGAGTAATTGT
>JAEMQE010000265.1 GCA_022758945.1 Lentimicrobium sp.
TCGTGGAAACTTTAAACTTTAAACTTTAAACCTCAAACAAATTTCTTAAATTTGCCCAAAAAGAAAGTCAAGTACTTATTGACTCTTTGTTAATAGAGTTGCCAAAGATGAAGGAAGACACCTTGAAGGCTACTATTTTAAACCAATTATCATTTGCCTACATCAATTTAAATCCTGATACAGGTATAAAATATGCTCAGAAATCATTGACCCTTTCAGAAAAATTAGAATGGCAAGAAGGAATGGCTATTGCCTACAAAAATTTTGGTCAAAATTATTATCAAATATCCAATTATAACCAAGCACTTTTTAATTACAATAAAGCACGAAGTTTGAATGTGAGTAAGAAAACCAAAAGTGATATTCTTAACTGCATTAGCAATATTTATATGTCTCAAGATAATTTAACTAAAGCCCTTGAAAACGCATTTAACGCATTGAAAATTAGAGAATCTATACATTATACAAAAGGATACGCCCAATCTTTTTCTACTATTGGAGGAATTTATTATAATCTGCACAATACTACAAAAGCCATAACTTATTACAAGAAAGCACTACAAGCTAACGAAAAGTTTAATAATGAAAACGAAAACATTGGGATCACTCCTAGAATTTTATTCAATCTAGGTATAACTTACTCTTATCTAAAGAGGTATTCTGAAGCATTGACATATTTTAATAAGGGAATAGTATATGTTAAAAAAAGTGGAGATACAAATTCAAAATCCATGTTTTTAGGCGCAATTGCTAGTGTTTATCATGACCAAGGCAAATACTCTTTAGCAATTCAAAAATGTCAGGAATCTATAAATTTAAGTAATTCTGTTGAGAGTGTAAGTAATGCCTATTGTTATGGATTAATTGGCGTAAATTATTTTGAAATGGCAATAGGAAATAACAACAATCAGATTCCATTAGAAAAAGCTAAAAAAAACATTTTACAATCTTCTGTAATCTATAAGAAATTAAATGATAAGATGCATATTTATATGAATTACGAATTACTTTCTAAAATAGAGGGATTAAAAAAAAATTATAAATCTGCACTTGAATTTTATAAATCATCGGTAGTTTACAAAGACTCCATTTTCAATTCTGATAACAAAGAAACCATAAAAAACCTAGAAGACAAACGAACTATAGAACTTCGCGACAAAGAAATAAAAATCAATAAACTTACTTTAGAAACCAAAGAAAAAGAAAAATGGTATTTAGTTTTTGGTATTTCACTTCTGGCAATCATTGGAGGATTATTGTTTTATCAAAGTCGAAACCGCAAGAAAACAAATGAAAAATTACAGCTTTTAAATTCAGAACTTGACAAAGCAAACAAAGTAAAAGCGCAATTTTTCGGGATTCTAAACCACGATTTAAGAAGTCCAGTTGCTAACTTAATTCATTTCTTGCATCTTCAAAAAGACAATCCAGAATTACTCGATGCAGAAAGCAGAACTAGAATGGAAAACAAAACAATGTCATCTGCCGAGAATCTTCTTATGTCAATGGAAGACATTTTGCTTTGGAGCAAAGGTCAAATGGAGAACTTCAAACCTCAATCCAAAAATGTTGCAATAAACTCGTTGTTTGAAGATACGAAAAATCATTTTTCTAGCCAAGAAAATGTGCAACTAATATTTGAGAATCCACAAAATATAAAAATTAACACCGACGAAAATTATCTAAAAACAATAATTCGAAACCTAACTGGAAACGCCATTAAAGCAATGGTAAATACTAAAAATCCGATTATAGTATGGAAAATTTGGCAAGAAAACAACAATACTTTTTTATCAATTTCTGATAATGGATCTGGAGGAACTCAAGAACAATTTAAAGCTTTATATGACGACACCGAAGCAGTGGGAATCAAAACCGGATTAGGATTGCACTTAATTCGCGATCTAGCAAAAGCCATAGATTGTAAAATCTCAGTGGATTCAAAGCCAAATAAAGGGACAACTTTTACATTGTTATTTAAATAAAAAAAGTTTGACTTTCGCCAAACCTTTCTATATAAATCATAATCTAAAGATTACAACAAGGCGTCTAAACTATCAGCGTAGGTTTGTTTAGGAGCTACTCCCACTTGTTTTCCTACCACTTCTCCGTTATGGAAAACCAAAACTGTTGGAATATTTCTCACTCCGTATTTTGCAGCAAATTCTTGGTTTGCATCAACATCTACTTTTCCTACGACTACTTTCCCTTCATATTCTTCTCCAAGTTGGTCAATGATTGGACTCACCATTCTACACGGTCCACACCAAGCTGCCCAAAAATCTACCATTACTGGCTTTGTTGATTTTAAAACTACTTCCTCAAAAGTAGCATCTGTTATTGCTAATGCCATATTCTTATTTTTTAAATTTATTATTTTTGTAATGCAAAGATAAATAAACATTTGAGTTACGGAGTGTAACTTGTATTACATTTAACTATTTTTAAATTGTTATAATTTATCAATTTAGTTTAAAGTTAATCTGCATTTTCTCTAATTCCGTCAACAACTCATTCGAAATCTTAATTTTTAGTTTCCGGCTTGGCATTGATAATCGCGTGATAACTTTAGTTTCTTCTATTTCTGAAATAGTTTCAACTGAAATAGGTTCGTCGTCCTCAGAAATTTCTTCAGTAAAAATGGCTGTTTCGTCCGGCAATTCGTAATCAAACAATGCTGGTTCAATTTTTTCTTCTGATTTGCTAATTTCAGGAAGAATTTCTATCTGTTTTTTGACTGTTTCTAATTCTAGAATATCAAAAGTAACCAAATTATCGCCTTTATTTGCTTGAAAAACTGCGTTTAATTTCGAGATAAAATCGGCATTCAAATCTTTTACGTCTAATAAAATACTTAATTTTTTGGCAAAATTTTCAAACACGTCTTGCAACATTTTAAATTCCGAAAACGTTAGTCTTGGATCGCCTTTTTTACCAGTATCTCTATCTACCCAACCTTCTTTTACTAATATTTTTATGTATGTAAAACTGTTTGGAATCAGGTAATGTCGATTTTTCAAATACTCTTCTCCAAAAATTTTGAATTCATAACTTTCGTCATATCCTTCAAGATTAAAAAGTGCCCAGCCTTTTCCGTTTTTTGCAATTCGGTGTTGAACGTTACTGATTATCCCTCCAAAAGTCAGGTTTTTATTCAAATGCTGGTTCAAATCTTTCAATGATTCTAGTTTAGAATTACAAAAATATTTCATCTCAAATTTAAAATCATCCAGCGGATGTCCTGAAATATAAATCCCGACAACTTCTTTTTCCTTGGCGAGTTTTTCCATCGTACTCCAATCCTCGCAAGGCGGCACGATAGGTTCGGCAATTTGAACATCACTGCTTTCACCAAACAAACTCACCTGCGATGAATTTTCGTTTTCCTGAAACTTGGCTCCATATCGAATGGCTTTTTCATAAAAGGTAATTCCGTCGCCATCATCGTGGAAATATTGCGCTCGAGTTGTGCTACCAAACGAATCAAATCCACCAGCCAAAGCTAAATTTTCTAATGCTTTTTTATTGGCAGCACGCAAATCAATGCGTTTGGTTAAATCAAAAATCGATTTGTATTTTCCTGATTTTCTGTTTTCGACAATAGTGGCCACAGCTCCAGAACCCACTCCTTTTACCGCTCCCATCCCAAACCGAACGGCGTAATCATCATTTACCGTAAATTTATAGAAAGATTCATTGACATCTGGCCCCAAAACCTTTAATCCCATTCGCTTACATTCCTCCATAAAAAAGGAAACCTGCTTGATATCGCTCATATTATTCGACAAAACCGCTGCCATATATTCAGCGGGATAGTTCGCTTTCAAATAAGCAGTTTGGTAAGCAATCCAAGCATAGCAAGTGGAATGCGATTTATTAAAAGCATATTCGGCAAAGGCTTTCCAGTCGTTCCAAATTTTCTCTAATTTGTCTTTGGCGTGTCCTTTTGCCATTGCTTGCGAGATGAATTTTGGTTCCATTTTCGCCAAAACATCAATCATCTTTTTCCCCATTGCTTTACGCAAAACGTCGGCATCACCTTTGGAGAAATCTGCCAATTTTTGGGACAAAAGCATTACCTGTTCTTGGTAAACTGTAATTCCATAGGTATCTTTTAGTAATTCTTCGCAATCATCTAAGTCATATTCTATAGGCTCTTCTCCGTTTTTTCGTTTAATAAAACTCGGAATGTAAGCAATTGGACCTGGGCGATACAGCGCATTCATTGCAATCAAATCCGGAAAAACCGTTGGCTTCAATTCCTTCATATATTTTTGCATTCCTGCACTTTCATATTGGAAAATCCCAACCGTTTCACCACGCTGAAAAAGTTCATAAGTCTTCACATCATCAATCGGGAATTCATCGGGATTGAGTTCGATTCCACTTCTGTATTTTACCAGTTTTACGGTATCTTTAATCAAAGTCAGGGTTTTCAAACCCAAGAAGTCCATCTTCAACAAACCGGCACTTTCTACGACTGAGTTGTCAAATTGTGTGACAAACAAATCCGAATCTTTGGCGGTTGCCACAGGAACAAAATCAGTAATATCGCTTGGCGTAATAATTACACCACAAGCGTGAATCCCTGTATTTCTAATGTTTCCTTCCAATACTTTGGCTTGCTGAATGGTTTCTCCCCCCAAATCGCCTTCATTGGCCAAACCAATTAATTCTTTTATTTTTTCGAATTCTTCGGGACGAACCGCCTTTTTTATTAAATCTTCTTTTTCATTCAAAAACCGCGCTAAATTCCATTTAGACGGCATCATTCCTGGAATTAATTTGGCTATTTTATCGGCTTCGAATAAAGGCAAATCCAACACACGAGCCGTGTCACGAATCGCTGATTTTGTAGCCATTTTACCGTAAGTGATAATCTGAGCCACTTGTTTCTTGCCGTATTTTCGAATCACATAATCCATTACGCTACTGCGTCCTTCGTCATCAAAATCGATATCAATATCGGGAAGTGAAACCCTATCTGGATTCAAAAATCTTTCGAAAAGTAGATTGTATAATAATGGGTCGATATTGGTAATTTTCAAACAATACGCCACCACCGAACCTGCTGCAGAACCCCGACCAGGCCCAACAGAAACCCCCATTTTT
>JAEMQE010000153.1 GCA_022758945.1 Lentimicrobium sp.
TATCAATTAAGGTTTTATATCTTTTTTACAAACACGGAAAAATACTTATCTTCTTCCACCTCCGCCACCTCCGCCAGATGATCTTCCGCCACCTCCGCCTCCGCCACTATATCCACCACCTGATGATCTACTGCTACTGCTACTGCTACCACTATTATAGCTGTTTGAGTTAGGGCTATATGATCTTGTAGGGGTATAGTTAGAACTTCTGGTACCATTTGTATTCGTGTTAGTTCTTGTTCTTGACGAATTATAGTTAGAATTATTTTGAGTATAATCTCTTGTCATAAACGGCGAACTGTTTCTAGTTGCGTTATTGTTAGAAGAACCTCTTCTAACATTAGAATAATTTGTACCTCTTGTGGCATTGGTTTGGGTTTGAGAATATCTACCGCCATTCACACCATTGGCGTAATAAGAACCTCTTCGGCTTGAATTATAGGAATAATTGTTATTGTAGCCATATCCATAATAAGGATAACCGTATCCATAGTAAGGATAACCCCAACCATATCCATAATAAGGATAACCCCAGCCGTAACCATAATAAGGATAGCCATATCCATAACCATAATAAGGATAACCGTAACCGTAACCATATCCAAAACCAATGCCAAATGACATACTCCAAGGATCAGTATATATATTTACTGATGTTGTTGAAGGATTGCTTCCCCAGTCAGGATAGTCTTGGGTTGAAACTACAGTAGTGTCGTTTAGAGTGTTATTTTCATTTTGCAAAGAGCTAAAATACTCTTTGTAATGATTGCTTGAACTGGTTTGAGTTACATTTCCGGTAGCTCCATAAATACCGTCATTGTTATAATAGGAACTATTTTGATAAGAACCACAAGATGTTAGCAGAACACTTAAAAATCCAATTAGTGAATAAAGTGTAGCGTTTTGGGAGGAAAAAATATTAGTTTTCATATCAATAGGATTTTTTATTGTTGGACAATACAAAAATAGTTAGTTTTGCTGAACTTTTTAGTTAAAATAATTAAAACAAAATTTATGCCAAACTATTCAATATGAGCAAGAACCTAACCACACGAGAAGAAGATTATTCAAAATGGTATAATGAGCTGGTTGTAAAAGCCGATTTAGCCGAAAATTCAGGAGTTAGAGGATGTATGGTTATCAAACCTTACGGCTATGCAATCTGGGAAAAAATGCAAGCAGAATTAGATAGAATGTTCAAAGAGACAGGGCATCAAAACGCCTATTTCCCTTTGTTTGTTCCAAAAAGTATGTTTGAAGCGGAAGAAAAAAATGCCGAAGGCTTTGCCAAAGAATGTGCCATTGTGACTCATTATAGATTAAAAAATGACCCTGATAATCCAGGTAAATTAATGGTAGATCCTAACGCAAAATTAGAAGAAGAATTAATCGTTCGTCCTACAAGCGAAGCCATAATTTGGTCCACATACAAAGGATGGGTTCAATCGTATAGAGATTTACCTTTGTTAATCAATCAATGGGCAAATGTAGTTCGGTGGGAAATGAGAACTCGATTATTTCTTAGAACGGCTGAGTTTTTATGGCAAGAAGGTCATACTGCTCACGCAACACGAAGTGAAGCTATTGAGGAATCTGAAAAAATGATGAATGTATATGCTGATTTTGCCGAGAATTTTATGGCAATTCCAGTTATAAAAGGATTGAAAACTGAAACCGAACGTTTTGCAGGAGCTGAAGAAACCTATTGTATCGAAGCCTTAATGCAGGATGGTAAAGCATTGCAAGCTGGAACTTCACATTTCTTGGGGCAGAATTTTGCTAAAGCTTTTGATGTGAAATTTGCCAATACCGAAGGAAAACAAGAGCATGTTTGGGGGACTTCTTGGGGAGTTTCTACCAGATTGATGGGGGCTTTGGTAATGACGCATTCAGATGATAAGGGATTGGTTTTACCTCCATCTTTAGCGCCAATTCAAGTAGTTATTGTTCCTATTTATAAGACGGATGAACAATTAGAAGAAATCTCTGCTGTCGTGAATGGATTAACATCGGAATTGAAAAAACTTACTATTTCTGTTAAATTTGACAATAGGACAACTCAAAAACCAGGTTTTAAATTTGCTGAATGGGAATTAAAAGGAGTTCCTGTTCGAATTGCAGTTGGTCCCAAAGATATAGAAAACGGAACTTTTGAGATAGCCAGACGCGATAATTTGTCTAAAGAGATCGTTTCTAAGGACGGAATTGCGATTTATATCCAAAGTTTATTGGAACAAATTCAAACCGATTTATTTAATAAAGCTTTAGATTATCGAGATACTCATATCACGGAAGTAAATAGTTTTGAGGAGTTTGTGGCAGTTTTAGACGGTAAAGGAGGCTTTGTATCTGCCCATTGGGACGGAACTGCTGAAACAGAAGAGAAAATAAAAAATTTGACAAAAGCTACTATTCGATGCATCCCTTTAGATAGAGTTGAGCAGGCTGGAAGCTGTATTCTCACTGGGAATTCTTCTGTTGGAAGAGTTTTATTTGCGAAGGCATATTAAAAAAAAATAATTTTTTTTGCGCCTACTATTGCACGTCTAAAAAATAGTTGTATTTTTGCATCCGCATTAGAGAAGTATGGTCCCTTCGTCTATCGGTTAGGACGCCAGGTTTTCATCCTGGTAAGAGGGGTTCGATTCCCCTAGGGACTACAAAAAATTAATAAAGAAAAAATCATTTAAGAAAATGGCAAATCATAAGTCAGCTTTAAAGAGAATTAGAAGCAACGAAAAAAGAAGAGTTTTAAACAGATATCAACATAAAACTACTCGTAATGCAATTAAAGCATTAAGAATAGCAACTGATAAAGTAGATGCAACTTCTAAATTGTCAAGCGTAATATCTATGATAGATAAATTAGCAAAAAAGAATATCATTCATGATAACAAAGCGTCTAATTTAAAATCTAAATTAACGAAACATGTAGCTAAATTGTAATCTTTACAATTTGTTAATATATAGAAAGCCCCGCAAACTGCGGGGCTTTTTTTATGGAGTATTATTAAATTTTATCTTTTAAGTATTCAAGCATTTCTTTAGAAATGGGTTTTGATAAAAAATCAATTACCATTGGATATTTTTTTGATTTTTCTAAATCTTCCGGATCAATTGTTGAGGAAAGAATAATAACTTTTGTGTCATTATAATCAGAATAATCTGCAGTACTAAAACTATCCAAAAACTCCCAACCTCCCATTACAGGCATATTTAAATCTAAAAAGATTAACTGAGGGTATTTTTTAAAGTCGCTATTGGAATTGGTCTGTTTGAGCGTATTGAAGTATTTTAGAGCTTCTTCTCCATTTTTGGCTGTAGCTATTTCATTCGAAAAAGAGGCTTTGGTAATTACCATTTTGCATAACATTAATGTTATGGGATCGTCATCAATGCATAAAATTGTGTTTAGCATTCTTATTTATTTTTTAAACGTTAATGTAAATGTGGTTCCAATATTAACTTTACTTTCTATACTAATAGTTCCTCCCATAGTTTCTACTTGCGATTTTACTAGATATAAACCCAATCCTTTGCTGTCAGGATAGTCATGAAATCTTTGATAAAGACCGAAAATTTTATCTCTGTTTCTTTTCAAATCGATTCCAATTCCGTTATCCTTAAAAATCAAAACAACGGTATCGTCTAATTGTTTGGCCGTTATATTTATTTTTAATTTTCGAGTTTCGGATTTATATTTTATGGCATTGGTCAAAAGGTTTAATAAAATACTCTCTAAATAAGATTTGTTCGTATTTAAAAATGAGACTTGTTCAAAATCAAATTTTATTATGGGTTTATGTAAACCAATTAGAAAATCCAATTGACTAAAAACGTCTTCAAAAATGTCTTTTAGCATTAGATCTTCCTTTTCAATAGAAGGGTTATCTTTGATGATAATTACTCGAACCAAGTCATTAATAGTGTCGTTTAATAAATGGGTAGATTTATTGAAGCCATCCAAAATTTCTTTTAGTTCTGGATCTTCAATAGGAATATCGTCAATTAAATTTAATAACCCAGTTAGGTTTGATAATGGCGCTCTAAGATTATGTGAAGTAATATAAGAGAATTGTTGTAAATCTTTATTATTTTGAGTTAACTCCCTAATGAGTTGTTCCTTTTCGACCTCTTGCTTTTTCTCTTCAGAAATGTCTCTTTGTATCGAAACCCAATGCGAAAGTTCACCGTCAGAATTATAAACTGGCAACATTGAGAAGTTGACCCAATATTCTTCTTTGTTCTTTGTATAGCTTACAGTTTCTACTTGGCATTCTTCTTTGTTTTTTATTGCATCGATAAGTTTTTCATATTCGTGGCTATCAGAATTTGGACCTTTAAAAATATTGGGAGATTCCCCAATAATTTCATTGGAGTCGTATCCTGACATAACGGAAAATGCTGGATTGACATATACTATTTTAGGAATATTGCCGTCATATAAGTCAGGTTCGGTAATGATTATTGAATCTTTGGTATGAGTAATTACAGTTTCTAACTGTTTGAGTCGTTGCTCTTCCTCTTTTTGTTTGGTTATGTCTTGGATCGCTCCAATCATTCTCACAGATTTACCATTTTCATCTTTTAATATAAAACCTCTATCTAAAACGTATTTATAAGAACCGTCAGCACATTTAAATCGATATTGATCTTGCCATTTTTCAGTCTTTTGCTCAATAAATGAATACAGCTTGATAGACATTTTAATACTGTCTTCAGGATGAATATTTTCAAACCACCATTTAGAACTTTTGCCTACTTGATCTTGTTTATATCCAAAGACACCTTCAATTCCTTTATTCCATGTCATTCTGTCTTCCTGAATTTTCCAGTCCCAAATCGTGTCACTCGTTGCTTTTGACACGATATCATATCTTTCATTAGACTCTTTAATTTCATTATTTGTATTCTTTAATTTTTTGAAAATTTCAGAATTTTTAATGTCATTTTTATATAAAACATACTTAAGAATTATTCCAGAAACTAATATAAATAAGATGTCGTTTATAAAACTAAAAGAAAGAGGATTTGCTGGAGGAATGTGTTTTAATACTTCGCGATAAATAATAGCCAAAAATATGGATACAAGTATATAT
>JAEMQE010000274.1 GCA_022758945.1 Lentimicrobium sp.
ATAAAAGCAGATTGCATTGAATAACCATCAGGAGAAAAAGCGCCAAAACCATTGGATGCAAATGCACCAGCTTTTGTAGCGTCAATTGCAAAACCAGGTTTTCCTGAAGCAATTGCGAATAATGTTCCTGCAGCAGCAATAGCTCCAACACATTGTGCAATGATGTAAGGGACTAATTCCTTGGCAGAAAAACGACCGCCAGCCCATAATCCGAAAGAAACTGCCGGATTAAAATGTCCTCCAGAAATGTGACCCACGGCATAAGCCATTGTCAAAACGGTTAAACCAAATGCAAGAGAAACTCCTACAAATCCAATTCCTAAATCTGGAATTCCAGCAGCAAATAAAGCACTACCACAACCACCAAAAACTAACCAATACGTTCCAAAAAATTCAGCCAATAATTTTCTCATAATGTTAAATTTAGATTGTTAATTCTAACGAAATTAAGTTAAATGAAAATCTAAACCAAAAAATTTTGTTAAAATTTTATTAAAATGTTGATGTAGTCCTGTTAAATCTATTATAATGTATTTTTTTAACAGTGAAAATTGTTGAACTTAGTTCTTTCGGTAGTGTTTTGTTAAATAATAAATATTTACTCCTAAGATAAAGGTATTAGAAATGATTATTGGCCAAGAGGTTGCCAACAGAAAACCATAAATAACAAATAATGCACACCCTGTTGAGTTTATTATTCTTAATGTATTTATATTTTTCATTAAAAATGAAATCATTAATACTAATGATGCTAAATAACCTACCAATTCTGTCAATGAAATATCAAACATTTTATTTTATTTTAGTGAGGGGCAAAAGTAGGGTATAGTTGTGAGTTGAATGATAGAAATTTAGGATTTTTTAGAACAATCCTTCCAAAGCTTTGTTTTGTATTCCAATTTTTGATGCGTCAAAATCCAATTTGTTTTTCAAAATTGAAGCATAAACACTTCTAAAATCAATTTCGTGTTTCAAATCGCCATTGTCTAAATCCGAAAGGTTTGGATTACTGCCAATAATTTTCCCGCGGTTATTTCCTCCAATGACAAACATTGGGGCTGCCGTTCCGTGGTCAGTTCCTCGTCCATTGTCTTTCACTCGTCGACCAAATTCGGAGAAAACAACAATGGTTACATTTTGCAATTGTTGCGATTTTTTCAAATCTTCATAGAAGCTAAAAACTGCATCGTTAAGTTCGGTCAATTTGTTTTTTTGAATAGCTAATTGATTGTCGTGCGTATCAAAACCACCCAGCGATGTATAATAAACTTTCGAATTCAAGTTTCCTTTTATCAATTTTGAAATCCATTCCAGATTTTTAGCCAAACCCGTTTTTGGATAAACCACATCCGAAGCGGCTGATTTTGCCAATGCTTTCTGGATATCATCGGAACCTTCCACCACCGAATTGGCTATTTTTCGAACAAAATCCAACTGTGGATTGTCGGATAATTGACCTTCGTTTTCGGCTTTGCTTTTGGTTTTGAAACGGTTTGGATCTTTCACGGTAATCGAATTGGGTTCTTCTCCTTTCAAAGCTAAATTATCAATCGAATCCAAGTTAATTCCTGCTGTAGGTTGATGTTCTTTGCATTGCAAATCGAGATAACGCCCCAACCAACCATCACTCAGATATTCCTGATGCGTTGGTGCGGTTTGCCAAATTTCCTGACTTCGGAAATGAGAACGAACTGGATTGGGATAACCCACATTTTGTATCACCGACAAATCGCCACTTTGTTGCATTGTGGAAAATCCTATCAAAGCAGGATGAAAAGCCATTCCTTTTGACGAATTCAGAACTTCGTTTTTTGAAATTGCAATTGTGGGGCGCGAGTTATAATAGAGCGCATCTTCGAACGGAATGAAAGTATTTAATCCATCGTTTCCGCCGTTCAATTGAACGAAAACCACACTTTGTTCGCCCAAAACCAAATTAGCTTGACTACCAAAAGAGTATAAAAAATCAGGCAATAGGAGTGAACCACCTGTGAAAGTTCCTGTTAGAGCTAAAAAATTTCGTCTGTTCATAACTGTAAAATTAAATGAGTTGAAATTCAGGGGTTTTTACCATAAAATTGAACAATCGCATCACGGCATTTTCCGAGCCTTCGGTTTTGCTATCGAAATCGTATTTTAGGATTTGCTCAAAATCTGCTTGTGTAGTTGCATCGGTTTGAAACAACAATCGGTTTTTGAGTTCGGTAATAATTTGTTTGTTGTTTCCTTCTTTATCCCAATTCAATTTTACGTTCAGCTGTCTATTTGGGTTTTGTTTCATCATTGTATTGGCGTCATATTCTTTATTTCCTCGACTAAAATTTTTACCACTACAAAGCAAATCGGCAACATTGTTTCGTTGTAGAAAAACTTGCGAAGTGAGCCAAGAATTTCCTCCGTCCCAGCCTTTCACATTGGGTTGGTTGAATAAATCCATTCCTTGTTCCTTGATAAAATAAGCGATTAATTTTCCATTGGGATTGGTAATATTGAGTTCGTTCATTAATTGTAAACTGTATTCCAAGGGATTTTTAATTTTGGAACCCGCATTGTTTTTGGCGAATTCTTCGGTGAAAATTTTGGTCAAAAGCGGTTTGATTTCAAAATTCATTTTCTTGAAATAATCACCATAATAATGCACCAATTCTTCTTTTGGATTGTCATAAATGAACCATTTCAATATTTTTCGAGTAATGAGATAAGGAATATTGGGTTGTTCGAAAATGATATCAACCATTTCATCCACTTTAAAATTTCCGTTTTTTCCAAAATAAACGAAGCTTTCATTGTCTTCGAAAATTTTTCGATATACGGCGCTTTCTTCTCCAATGCCAAGTCCTGCAAGACCTTTGGCTCCGTTTTTAATATCTTCTTCTGTGTAGTTTCCGATACCAAGAGTAAAAAGTTCGAGCAATTCTCGACTCAAGTTTTCGTTGAGTTTGTCTTTTCGGTTGTCAACATTGTCCAGATAACGCACCATCGCATTGCTTTGAATAATCTTCTTAGTCAGGGTTTTGAAATTGCCAAGAGCATTCTCTCTTAAAATTTGATTGTGCTGAAAAATCCAGTAATTCACCTTCACTTTTTGGAAAGTGGAAACATAATGATTGTGCCAGAAACAAGTCATTTTTTCACGAAGCGGAAATTCGTCTTCATACATTTTATCAATCCACCAAGCTTTCATTTCAAAGGAAGTTTGGACTTCTTTTTTGAGTAATTCTTTTTTTGCTTCAGGATTTGAGTCTACTAATGTTTTTCGAACTTCTTTTAATTCTTGGAATGATTTTGGACTGTCTTCAAGAAAATCAGGAATTTTCGAATCAAATTTTGTAGAAAAAGACTGTTCCAAGAATTTTTTAAAACCTATTTTTTTGATTGTTTCTGCTTGTTTCACCGAATATCCGAGTCGCAAAGACCAAAGGGTGTTGTTGTTCATAATCTTAAGTGCTATAAAAGTTGGACTTAGATTTTGTAAAAGGGTTTAATTGGTCAGCAATTCTTTTTGTTTTTTAGCAGGAACAGTATTTATTTCATTTCTTTTTCCTCGGTCAAATCGCTCAAATGTAAACGCAAGGCATCAATAGAAATACTGATTTCCCAAAACGATAATCCTAACGAAACGAGCAAAGCAAGCAAGCTTAATCCAAACAAGTAAATGCTGGATATTTGTTGCTCCAGAAACAATAAAAGCATTGCAAAAACGGACAGGAACAAACACAAAACGCCAAACATTTGCATATAACGAATGAGCGTCAAACGCAGATTGAGGTTTTTAATTTCCAATAAAACGCTTTTGCTTTCTTCCTCGTCATAGGTTTTTTTTAATTTCCGAATGATTTGTGCTATGGTAAGAAACCGATTAGTGTAAGCCAATAAAATCAATGAAGTTGCGGAAAAAAGTAGGGCAGGTGTTTCTATGTGTAGTGTCATTTTATTATAATTTTAGTCTGGAAACCAAAGTTCGTTTTTTTTATTCCAAAAGTAAACCTTTTTCAAACAAAAAAGACCCGCAAATTTTCACTTGCAGGTCTTAATTATATTAGCTTAATGATTATTTAATCATCTCGAAACTTCTCTTAACAAAAGCCGTAAGTTCTTCACCTTTCAATAGGTTTTGAGATAATTTGGCCAAGTCCAACGCTTGTTTTACAAGGCTTTCTTGCACTGTTTTGTCTTCGGTATTCAAAATATTTGTTGCCAATTCTGAATTGGTATTTACAACCAAATTATACATTTCCGGCATATTTCCCATCCCAAACATTCCGCCACCACCAGATTGACTCATTTCTTTCATTCGACGCATAAACTCTGGTTGTGTGATGATGAAAGGCGCAGCTTGACTGTCCATTGCTTCCAGTTGAACTGTATATGCTTTTGGAATATAAGTTTCCAATGAAGTTTTCAAACTTTCTTTTTCTTCATCGGATAATTTAGAAATAGTAGTTTCTTCTTTTCTAATCAAATTATCAATATGATCTGAATCGACTCTGACGAAACTTAGATTTTGATTGTCGCCTTCGATTTTTTGGATTAAATGCGGAATAATTGGTGAGTCTAAAAGTAATACTTCGTATCCTTTTTCTTTCGCAATTTCGATATAAGAGTGTTGCGCTTCTTTATTTCCGGCGTAAAGGACAACTAGTTTTCCGTTTTTGTCGGTTTGAGTTTCCTTTAGATTTTCTTTCAATTCATCCAAAGTGAAGTATTTGTCATCAACCGTTGGATACAAAACGAAAGCACCTGCTTTTTCGTAGAATTTCTCTTCCGAAAGCATTCCATATTCCAAAACGATTTTGATGTCGTTCCATTTTTTCTCAAATTCTTCTCGGTTTTCAGTAAACAAAGACTTCAATTTATCGGCCACTTTGCGGGTGATATAATTGGATATTTTCTTCACGGCAGCATCGGCTTGCAAACTGGAACGTGACACATTCAATGGAATATCCGGTGAATCAATCACACCTTTTAACATCGTCAAGAATTCAGGAACAATTCCTTCTACGTTATCCGTAACGTAAACTTGGTTTTGGTACAATTGAATCTTGTCTTTCTGGATTTGCAAATCAGAACCCAATTTTGG
>JAEMQE010000145.1 GCA_022758945.1 Lentimicrobium sp.
TTAAATCATAATAAAATTTATGTTAAAAAGGTATTAATTGGAAAATCCCAAAATTTGTGTAATTTTAAATAAAAAAAATAATTGGTTTTTGGTTTATTTATATCTTTACATTATAAATGTATCGCAATGCAATCCTCAGCTAAAACAGTAAAAGACTATCTAAATGAGCTTCCTGAAGAAAGAAAAACTGCTTTCTTGAGAATTCGTGATTGTATTTTAAATAATATTCCAAAGGGTTTCGAAGAAATAATGAGTTATGGTATGTTGGGTTATGTAGTGCCACATTCCATTTATCCAAACGGATATCATTGTAATCCCAAGCTTCCTCTACCATTTATAAATATTGGTTCCCAAAAGAATTTCATAGCCGTGCATCATCTGGGAATTTATGCAAATCCAAAACTGTTGGATTGGTTTGTTTCTGAATATCCAAAACATTGCAATCAAAAACTAGATATAGGAAAGGGTTGCATCCGATTCAAGAACCTAGACCAAATTCCTTTTGATCTATTAGAAGAACTTGCCAGAAAAATATCAGTGAAAGACTGGATTGAATGCTATGAAACACAAATAAAAAGCCGCAAATCCAATTAGACTTGCGGCTTTGTTTATTAATGAGTATTTCTATTTAGTTGCTAAATAAGCCAAAACGTTCTTCTCAATTCGGTCATAAATATTAGAAACATCAGCTTTTACAAACTTTTCTCCCAGAATATTTTCATACAATTCGATGTATCTTTCTGAAACCGTTACTATATATTCGTCGGTCATATTAGGAATTTGTTGTCCTTCCTGTCCCTGAAAACCATTTTCGATTAACCAGCGACGTACGAATTCTTTCGACAATTGTTTTTGCTCTTCTCCCCTATCTTGTCTTTCCTGATAACCTTGGGAATAGAAATAACGAGAAGAATCCGGGGTGTGAATTTCGTCTATAAGAACAATAACACCATCTTTGGTTTTACCAAATTCATATTTGGTATCTACCAAAATCAATCCGCGACTGGCGGCAATTTCTGTTCCTCTTTGGAATAAGGCTCTGGTATATTTTTCTAAAACCAAATAATCTTCCTCACTAACAATTCCTTTTGATAAAATATCCTCACGTGAAATATCTTCGTCGTGAGAACCATTATCAGCTTTTGTTGTTGGTGTAATTATAGGTGTTGGAAATTTATCATTTTCCTTCAAACCTTCAGCCATTGTTACACCACAAATGCTTCTTTTTCCTGCTGCATATTCGCGAGCGGCGTGTCCTGAAACATAACCACGTATCACCATTTCGACCTTGAAAGGTTCACATAAATGACCTACAGCTACGTTTGGATCTGGTGTTGCAATTAACCAATTTGGAACAATATCTTGAGTCAGTTCCATAAATTTGGTAGCAATCTGGTTTAGGATTTGACCTTTATATGGAATTCCCTTTGGTAAAACCACATCAAAAGCCGAAAGCCTGTCAGTAGCAACCATAACCAAAAGTTCATCGTTGATATTGTAAACTTCTCTTACTTTACCTCGGTAAACTGATTTTTGATTGGGAAAATTGAAATTCGTAGTTGTTATTGTGTTCATCGTTGTAGTGAGTTGATGTGTTGTTTTATGAATGCAAATTTAGGAATATTTTCAAGGTAAAAAACAAGAATTCTATTTTGATGGCATAAATAAAATGAATTATGACAATAGTATTTTCGTTAAATATTTTGCAACGCCATCATTGTCATTGGAAGTGATTACTTCTAAATGGGGAAGTTTATTTTTCAAACTTTCGACGGCATTTTCCATAATCAAAGCTTTCCCAGAGGAAATCAGCATTTTTTCGTCATTGAAACCATCACCAAAAGCTATGGATTCCTGAAAAGTGAAGTTTTCTTTTTCCAAAATTTTTAAAATTGCAATGCTTTTATCGACTGATTTGTCCATAAATTCCAAACAAAACGGGAGGCTAAAAGCATAATGAAAATCGTCCGAATGGGTTTCCATAATTGCATCTTTTAGTTCAACTAATTTTTGATGATCGTTATGTGTGAAAAACAATTTTATGGCGCTTAAATCTTCAATTGCAGCAAAGTCAACAATTTCATTTGGATAATTCATAACCGTTTGAAAACTGTTCAGCTTTTTATTTTCCTTATTGGATTGCCAAACTTTTTCTTTGAATAATACGGTGGTAAACTCCGGATTGATACCTAAATCCAAAACTGATTTTATATTATCGCTTTTAATGTCGAATGAATACAGCAATTCTTTTTCAGGTGAATGAATTCGAGCACCGTTTGATGTTACCAGATAAACCGGGCAACCCAAGTCATCCACAATAGGCAAAGCATCAAGATGATGGCGACCAGTGGCGACAATTATCAAATAATTCTCGCTGTGAAGTTGTTGAAAAATAGCCTTAGTAAATGGAGAAATTTGGTGTTCATTGTTGAGTAATGTACCGTCTAAATCACTTATTATTACTTTAATTTTTTCTTTTATAATCATTTTTTAAATCTCCATTTTAAGAAAGGCAAATTTAAAGGATTGGTGCTGAAACTGAAAACAATCAAGAGTTAAACTAACAGTTATAAAACAAATTTATTATTTAATTAACATTCCAAAAACAGCACAATAAATCACACCCATTTATCAAATCCATAATTTTAAATTGCCTCCAGCTTCAGCTGGAGATATAAGGAAATAATGTAGAATTGGCTTTAGCCAAAAACTATGCTATTTGGCTAAAGCCATTAAAAAACAATCAATTTTTTCCCTCCAGCTAAAGCTGGAGGCAATTGAAAATTTGAAAACAGAATTTGCTGAATGTAAAAAATCGTCATTGTAATAATTTTGAAAAAAATATAATCCCGATTTTTAATAATTTCAAAAAAATTATAATTGCTAATAAAACAAATATCAATAAAGCAACAACAAATAATACTACTTTCCATAAAGGATATATAGTTGTATGCCATCCTGGAATTATAGAACTGTAAAAATCAATATTATAAAACACCAAAATTAATAATATAAAAAAAACAGCAAGAAATATAGAACCTATATTTTTCATAATTTTAATCGTTATTCTCAATCTGCTTATACGCATCAATCACTTTTTTGACCAAACGATGTCTCACAATATCCTTATCGTCAAGATAAACAATCCCAATTCCTTCAACATCTTTCAAAACCAAAATCGCTTCTTTTAATCCGGAAATCGTTCTTCGAGGTAAATCGACTTGACCCGGATCACCGGTAATCATAAACTTGGCGCTTTTTCCCATACGAGTCAGGAACATTTTCATTTGGGAATGTGTGGTGTTCTGAGCTTCATCAAGAATTACAAAGGCATTGTCCAAGGTTCTTCCGCGCATAAATGCCAAAGGTGCAATTTGAATAATTCCCTTCAAAATATAATCTTCGAGTTTTTCGTTGGGCAACATATCGCGCAAAGCATCATACAAAGGCTGCATATAAGGATCCAGTTTTTCCTTCATATCACCGGGAAGAAAACCAAGATTTTCTCCTGCTTCAACCGCCGGGCGGGTTAAAATAATCCGTTTGACTTGTTTTTCTTTCAACGCTTTTACTGCCATGGCAACACCAGTATAGGTTTTCCCAGTTCCGGCTGGACCCACGGCAAAAACCATATCGTTTGTGTTCATCATATCAACCAACAATTGTTGGTTTGGCGTCATAGCTTTGATGATTTTTCCACCCACACCGTGAACCAATATTTTGTCGTGGCCAAATGATTTAGCGTCTTCCTGTGCGGTACTTTGAATAACGCGCTCAATCACATTGTTGTCAATGTTGTTGTAACGGGTAAAATGAAGCATCAAGCGATTGAAGCGGTTTTCAAACTCATCCAGGACTTCTTTTTCGCCAAAAGCCTTCAGAGTGGTTCCTCGAGCAACAATTTTCAATTTGGGATAGTACTTTTTAATCATTTCAAGATGAGTGTCTTGAGCGCCCCAAAAATCCTTTGGAGCGATGTCTATGAGCTCGATGATTCTTTCGTTCAAATGGTATAGTTTTAATTATTAATTAATCGCTGATAATTATTAGCTTTGCATTTCTCAAATTTAATGAGTTTTAGCTTGCATTCGCTTTTTATTTATAAACAATTTTATGTCAATAATTACCCTTACCACCGATTACGGCTTGAAAGACCACTTTGTTGGCGCGTTGAAAGGGAAAATTTTATCGGAATATCCCGAAGCCTCGATTATTGATATTTCACATAATATTGACGCATTCAACACAGTGGAAGCAAGTTACATTATTGGAGCTGCTTATTCGAGTTTTCCAAAAGGTACCGTGCATCTCATTGGCGTGGATATGGAATTCAACAAAGAAAACCAACATATCGTAATGCAATGGAACGACCATTATTTCATTGCCGCCGATAATGGCATTTTGAGTATGCTTTCGCAAAAAATTGTTCCCCAAAAAATAGTTACCATCAACATTCACGACCGTTTGCCTAGTGACGCCACCGATTTGGACGTTTTCGTCAAAGTCGCTTGTCATATTGCCAAAGGCGGTTTGCTAAATGTTATTGGCAAAGAAATAAAATCCATTAAGCAAGTCACCGATTTGCAGGCTGTTGCCGCCAATGATGGAAGTTCGATAAAAGGATATGTGATTTACATTGACCATTTTGGCAATGTGGTGACCAATATTTCCAAAAAACAATTCCTGGAAGTAGCCAAAGGAAGACCGTATGAAATTGTCTTGCGAACCAAAAATATCAAAACCATTTTGCCCAATTATTCCGCGATTGCGAGTTCCGATAAATATCCAATCAAATATTATGAAGGTGAAAAACTAGCTATTTTCAACGAAGCTGGTTTTCTGGAAATAGCTATTTTTAGAAGTAATCCATCAAAAGTAGGTTCCGCAAATAGCTTATTGGGGTTGAATTATAGGGATAATATAACAATTAAATTTGTTTAAAGTTTAAAGTTGCTCAACTTGAAACCTGAAACTTTAAACCTTAAAAAAAAAGCAATGTTCATACGAATAGTAAAAATGTCCTTCGCCGAAGAAAATATTCCTGCTTT
>JAEMQE010000272.1 GCA_022758945.1 Lentimicrobium sp.
AATTAAAAAATTTAAAAAATAATATTATGAATGTAATTACAAATAGACCAATTTATCAAAATCCAAATGGTGTTTCAGATAACTTTGAATTAGAAGACCAATTTTATAACGAAAACGATTTAGACGAATATACAAGCTTTGAAGATGATTTTTCAAATGCTTGTGGTTGTTCAGGTTGTTCAGGTATTGACGGGGAGTTTTCAAATGCTTGTGGTTGTTCAGGTTTTGACGGAGAATATTTTAACGCAGTTGGAGACGAAGATAAAAAAACAAAAACCCCAAGTAAAATAAAAACTTGGCTGTCAAAAATTAAGGCATCATCACAAAAAAGAATAGCTGATAGACGAAGCAAAAGAAAACTTGCTCGTTTAGACAAAAAACCCAAAAAAAATGCTAAAAAACTTCGTGTTTTTAAGAAAAAAGACGGAGACCCTACTGAAAGGTATTTATTTGATTTATCAAAATTAAAAAGAGGGGCTAAAAAGAAAAAAGACGGTACAGTAGCAGAGGTAAAAAAAGAAGATACCGCAGTTGTAACTAATAAAGCAACGGGCGAAAAGGTAGAGATAGATAAAAGAGAAGTTGCAAACGCAACGGGTATTCCCGAAGCAAAATTAACCCCCGAAGTAATTCAAAAAGTAGTTGTTATTAATCCTGAAACAAAAGAAGTTTCTATTGAAGTTCCTGAAAAATTGGTTGAAATGGCTAACGACGGAGAGGTTTATGTATCTACTGATATTCAAGACGTTGAGGAAGAAACAAAAGACGTTGACGATAAATCTTTATCAAAAACTCAAAAAATTGTTCTTTGGTCAGTTGGCGGAGTTGCTTTATTAATTATTGGATATTTAGTGTACAAAGCGGTTAGTAAAACCCCTACAAAATAAAAAAATATGATAATTACGGGTACATACAACTTGACAGCAGACCCTGAATGGGCTTCGCTCCCTTTACAATTAGTGTATTTAGAGTGTGACACTACGACAGCCCCCGTAATTATAAATTTATTTGAAATAAAGGATTTAAACAGATTTTGGAATGTACAAATTTTTGTTATTGACCAAAATAAAAATGCAGACGTTAATTCAATTACGGCAAATGTTGGCGGATTAGATAGAATTAATTCAGTAGGTATTAATTCTATTGTTTTAAATTTAAAGGGTGGTTCGATAGAATTAACCCCCGCTAATGATAGTTCTTGGGTAGGTTCAGTAAGTGGTTTAAGCGGAAATCCAATAGTTTTAAAAAGCAATGGTACTGTATTAACGCCTCAATTAAGCAGTTTAAATTTTACGGGTGCGGGAGTAACAACATTTGCTTTAGGAAATGACGTTACCGTCAATATTAACGGGGCTACAAACAGTAATTTTGTTTTCACGCAAATAATCCCCGCAACTGTTTGGGTAGTAAATCACAACTTAAATAAGCGTTGTGCGGTTCAAGTTATTGACAATACATTTACAGAAGTAGAAGCCGAAATTTTATGGAATGACAACAATACCGTTACTGTTACTTTTAATAGTAATTCAACGGGTTATGTATATTGCAATTAAGTCAACAAAATTTAAAATTTTAAAATAATGGCAAAGAAAAAGTTTTTAGTAAATATTGACTTAAATCTTAATCAATTAATAAATAGTCGTGCTGAAAACGGTATGGGCTTTACTACGGGTGGAATAAATTCAAAAGGGCGATTAATGTACGATACAAGTACAAATAGAGTTCTTTATGATACGGGGATTACAATTGAAACTATTGCAAACTTAAACGACGTTGCGGGTTTATTAGATTTTAAAGGTGGATATAACGCACTAACAAACACACCTAATTTAATAAATCCCCCGTCAGGAACAATAAACAAAGGAGATTACTATATAGTTACAGTAGCGGGTACTTTTTACGGTACTTTATTAGAAATAGGAGATAGCCTTTTTGCGTCGGTTGATAACCCTACGACAATAGACGGTTGGGTAATTGTTCAGGCAAATGTAGTATATGCTACTGAAACTATTGCGGGTATTATTTTACTTGCAACTCAAGAAGAAGTTAATACGGGTACAAATAATTCAAAAGCAATTACGCCTTTAACATTAGCAACATACGTTACTAATAACAAGCAAAACATATATAATATAGACGGTACTTTAACTGCTAATAGAACAATTACTTTAGCGGATAAAAACCTTACTTTTACGGGTGTTGGGAATAATATTTTTCAGTTCAATATTAATAATGGAGTTCAGTATTCTCAAACCTCGCTTAATGCAAACTTGATAAATTCCTCTATTTATAATACTACTTTACAATTAAATTCAGCAACGACAGTTCAAAATGGGGTTGTATCATTAAAAGTATATAACGATGTTTTAACAGTTGACCGCTCTTTAATAGTAAATTCTTTTGGTACACGAATTAACAGTAGCTATTATTTACCGAATACCGACGGTACAGCGGGTCAAGTTGTAATAACTGACGGTGCGGGAAACTTATCTTTTGGTAATGCAGTTCTTGGTTCAGGCGCAACAAATAGTTTAGCTTTTTGGAGTAGTACGTCAACAATTAGTTTTGATGTTCTTTTACGACGTGGAACAAGTGGTGGAAATGCTTTTATTCAAGTATTAGGTACAGATGCCGACGTTACAATTGGTAATGGAGTTGCAAGTAGTGGAGTAGATATAAGAAGTAATTTAAACGGTATTTCAGCAATTTATTCTTATGGATTTGGTTCGTCAGTTTTAAGTTTTCAACGAAGCCGAGGAACAAAGTCAGCACCAACAGAAGCTTTAAGTGGCGATACAATTGGAAATATTGTATTTAATAACGTAGGTGTTGTTCAAGTAAAATCAACAGAAAACAATTCGTCAGGTTGGGGTAATACTGTTAAGTTTTATACGGGGGTACAAGGAACTACAACTCAACAAGAAGTTTTAAGACTTACTACTGATAAAAAAGTAAAAATATCAAATGCTTTTTTTCTTCCAAATACAGACGGTACAGCGGGGCAATTAATGATAACCGACGGTGCGGGAAATGTTAGTTGGGGGAGTTCTTCTAGTGTAAATATTTACAATACAAACGGTACTTTAACAGCAAATAGAATATTAACTTTTGCTGATAAAAACCTTACTTTTACGGGTAATGGTGGTCAAGTTACAATTTTTCAATATGACCCAATTTCAGAGGACGGGGCAAGTATTTCCCAAACACTTACACAAAATTTAATACAAGTAAGTAACGGGAGTAGTGCCTTATTAAGTCAAGTTGTTGTAGGTCAGTTTAACATAGCAAATACCGTTTCAAATGACACAAATTCTACTTCTATAAACCAAACCAATTCATTTGTAGAAACACAAATATTAGATACTTTTAATACCAATGTTGCTTTCAGAATAATTATTGGAGCTTCGGGTCTTAATATAAATAACGCTTATACGCTTCCAAAAGTTGACGGTACAGCGTTTCAAGTGTTAGGAACTAACGGTTCGGGCGTTGTCACTTGGCAAAATGTCGCAACGCCAAGTCCAATTAATATTTACAATACAGACGGTCAATTAACAGCAAATAGAAATTTAGACGGAAACGCTAAAACATTAGATATTTATAATGTTTCTAGTTTTACTGTTTCTGTTGTGCCTTTACCCGTAGCGATTTTTGGTTATCAAATAAATGTAAATAGTACGGGAATGTCAGGTTCAATTGGAACTCGAATTTTTAATATTATAGACAGTAATGGTACTTTAGAAAGATTTGGTATAACAAAAAGTGGAAATGTAAAAATTAACGATGCTTTTATTTTACCTCTTTCAGACGGTACAGCGGGGCAAGTATTAACTACAAATGGTGCGGGTGTTACAAGTTGGGGTACAAGTAGTTCAACTAATATTTACAATACAAACGGAACTTTAACAGCTAATAGAACAATAACAATAGCGAATTTTAATTTAATTTTTTCAGGTATTGGAACGAGTGGTTCAACTCAATTTACAAGAAGCAATGGTGGGGCAACACAATCAAGTATTACTACAACGTATAATAGTCTTTCTTTAAATTCAAGTAACGGTACAGATATTTCAAGTTTTAGTACAACTCCAACTCAAAACTTCGCAAATGTAAGTGATTTAAGTGATAATTCTACACAGATACAGCAATTAAGTACAGAGATAAGGCTTTTAGTACAAGACAGCGTAGGTGTATTAAACTCTTTAACAGTTAAAAATAACGGTATAAACATTAATTCAGCTTATACGTTACCAAAAACAGCGGGTACTTCAGGGCAAATTTTGGTAATTGACGGTGCGGGAAATGTTAATTGGACTTCAAGTGGTATAGGAACTTCTGATATTTGGAAATCCAATCCAAACGAAACTTACAGAGGCGTTTCTTTTAACAATAACTCAACAACAGTAATTACTGACGGGGGTGTAACTTTGTCGGTTTCGGCTTCGGTTTTGGCTCAATCGGTTTCATCAACAAATTTTGCAACAAAACAAATTAGATTACGATATTATGCTTCTGTTGTTTCAGCGGGTAGATATACGGGTTTAAGAGGTACTGCTTTACTTTGGTTTATGCAAGGCGGTTTTAGATATGTTTGTGATTTTAATATTTCAGATACAGCTTATTCAAGTGGTACTCAACAATTTTATGGTATGGCTAGTTCAACCGCTGATTTGAATTATGGTACAGTAAGTGGGTTTTTAGTAAGTTCGTTAATTAATATAATCGGTGTTGGTAATGATACGGGAGACGCTAATTTGCAAATCTTTCATAACGACGGAACGGGTACAGCAACAAAAATTGATTTAGGTGCTTCTTTCCCCGCTAATAGAACTTCATTGGCTATTTCGACAACTGTTTATGAAATTCAATTAATTAATTTACCCGCAACTTTAACGGTACAGTATAGGGTTATTAATAAAGAAACGGGAGCAATCGCAACGGGAACTTTGGCTACAAATTTACCTGACGCTACTCTAGGATTAAATTTCTTTGCAAGTAGGTGTATGGCAACTTTAAGTTCGATTACAAATTCAGGTCAATTTGAT
>JAEMQE010000191.1:0-3105 GCA_022758945.1 Lentimicrobium sp.
AAGTAGTAACAAGCTTCCAATGAGAATGGCGCCACAGGCAAATCCAAGTCCTGAATTGTCTGCTAGGAAATCGCCCAATGCCGTTACTAAAGTATTCGAAAACAAAATGGCCGTCCAATAAAACAATTCGCCATGAGTGGAAGTGATGTTCGTTACGGCCAATGTTTTTTCGGATATTTTCCAAATCACAAGCGTTATGACTAATAATGTTGCCAAAATCAACGAACCCGTTGCATAACCCAATCCCAAAGTTCGATCCATAAAATCGGAAATAGTGGTTCCGGCGGTACTTGTGGCAAGAATCACTGCCCAATAAATTACAGGATGGTATTTTTTAGTAGAAAGTTGGATAAAAAGCGTGACAAAAAAAAACTCAACAATAGCATTGAACTTACAGCATAACCAATATTTAAAGTCATTGACAATAAATCACCAGCAGTTTCGCCCAAAGTCGTGGCACAAATTTTCATTATCCAAAACGAAAGGGTTATGGCTGGTAACTTATTGAGGTTATTCATTTATTTAATATAGTTCATTGTGATCAGCAAGATAATTACCAAAATCCCAATAAGACCAGAAATAAAGAAGTAATCAGCAATAGTTTCAAATTTATTTTCTCGTTCTATGCTTTTAGTTCTTATGGAAATAAACGAAAAAATACACGAGCAAGTCAGTAATATGGCAATAACCGAAGTGAATTCGTCAATGACATGCGTTTCGATTCGGTTCGAAATATGTAATGAGGTAATAACGAAAAGGCAAAATCCCAAAAGATTTGCCGAAGTTGTTAAAATATGTGGAGATGTATTGTTGGCCATTTAACAAAAGTAAAATTTATTGAATCAATTTTTGGAAAGTAATTCTTGTATTTTTGTTAAAATGACACTGACAAACCTATTTATTATTTTCTGTTTATCCAAATAACTAAAAATAGGTATCTTTGAAATCAAATTAAGAATACAATGATCACCAAAGAAATGCCAACTCAATTAGAACACTATTTCCAGCAATTTCGCAAGAATATTATAGGAATCGATCAGGAATTTGTATCGCCTTACGGCAAGCAAAAAATCATTTATACGGATTGGACAGCGAGTGGTCGTTTGTATCGTCCTATCGAGGAAAAAATGATAAACGAATTTGGCCCTTTTGTCGCTAATACGCATACTGAAACTACAGTTTCGGGAACGGCGATGACAATGGCGTATCACAAAGCCAGAAATATTATCAAACAACACGTAAACGCCACGGAAGATGATGTTTTAATAACTGATGGAACAGGAATGACGGGTGTTGTTAATAAATTTCAACGAATTTTAGGTTTGAAAATTCCTGAAAACCTGAAAGATTTCATCAATATTCCCGCCGAGAAGAAACCGGTTGTTTTTATATCGCACATGGAGCATCATTCCAATCAAACTTCCTGGCTCGAAACTATTGCTGATGTTGAGGTAATTCCGTCCTGCGATGAAGGTTTGTTCAGTCTTGAAAATCTGGCAAAATTATTGGAAAAATACAAAGACAGAAGTTTCAAAATTGCTTCTATCACTTCTTGTTCTAATGTTACCGGAATCAAAACGCCTTATCACGCAGCGGCAAAATTAATGCACCAAAACAATGGACTTTGTTTTGTTGATTTTGCTTGTTCAGGACCTTATGTTGCAATTGATATGCATCCGGAAGATCCAGAAAGTTTCTTGGATGCGATTTTCTTTTCGCCACACAAATTTCTTGGCGGACCTGGAACTTCGGGTGTATTGGTCTTTAATAAAAAATTATATCAGAATTTGATTCCCGATAATCCTGGCGGCGGAACCGTTTCCTGGACAAATCCTTGGGGCGAACACAAATACATCGACAATATTGAAGATAGGGAAGACGGTGGAACACCAGGTTTCTTACAGGTTATAAAAACAGCTTTGGCCATCCAGTTGAAGGAAAAAATGGGAATAAATAACATCCTGAAAAGAGAACACGAAATCGTGGATTATATTTTTTCGAACTTGGGAAATATACCAAATATTAAGATTCTCGCAGCACAACATCAAGATAGGCTAGGAGTGATCTCGTTTTATATTGACGAATTGCATTTTAATTTAGGAGTAAAAATATTGAATGATAAATTCGGAATTCAAACTCGCGGTGGTTGTAGTTGTGCTGGAACCTATGGACATTTTTTATTACACGTAGATCAGGAAACTTCGAGCCAACTTATTGACGAAATTACTTTGGGCGATTTGATTAGAAAGCCAGGTTGGATTAGAATGTCGATTCATCCAACCACTACAAATGAAGAGATTCAATTGGTTTGTGAAGGCATAAAAGCATTGGCAGAAAACCATCAAGATTGGGCAAAAGACTATATTTATGATAAAAACACCAATGAATTTATTCATAAAAACGCAAAACCATTCGAAAAAGAATTGGTGGAAGGATGGTTTAAATAGTTTTTAGCCTGAAATCTGTAAACTGCGACTGCAAACTACCTCCTATGTTTCCAGCGTTTGTGGGTCCATAAATAATATTCTGGTGCTTCATAAATTTGCTGTTCCACTAATTTCAGGAATTTATCCGTGATTTCGTAGTTGGGTACTTCTTTTGCATTTTCTGAAAGGATTTCAAAGCTGGTTTCATAATAGCCGCGTTTTACTTTTTTTACTTTCAGGAAAATGACATTCATATCATATTTTTTTGCCAATATTTCGGCGCCAGTATGCACAGGAACTTCTATTCCCAAAAATTTTTGCCAATGAAAAGCAGAGGAAATTTTAGGAGATTGATCGCTTGCAAATCCGTAAATAGACAACAATTTGTTTTTGTTATTCCTAATGATAGTTGGAACAGTTTCCTTAGTTGTTATAAGAAAGGCTTTAAATCTTGATAGAATGTTACGCACTAATTTGTCAAAATAAGGATTGGCAATTTTTTTATAAATAGCAAAAGCACTAAAAGAGACATACGCATTCATCGAAATTACCCATTCATAACTCGCATAATGTGCCAGCATCATCGCGATACTTTTATCTTGTTCTTCCAGTTTTTTATAAACTTCCAGATTGGTGAATACAAACCGTTTGCTTATTTCTTTTTTTGAAATCGTCATCG
>JAEMQE010000191.1:3205-5040 GCA_022758945.1 Lentimicrobium sp.
TCCAGATTGGTGAATACAAACCGTTTGCTTATTTCTTTTTTTGAAATCGTCATCGTTTTTATCATTTCAAGAAACATATCGCACAAATGGCGGAATGATTTTTTTTCGATAACTAATCGTTCCTGAGCGGATAGATGAGGTAATGCCAATGCCAGATTTTCCCTTACCGTCTTTTTGCGATAACCTATTACATAATAAACGATTACATACACAAAATCAGAAAATAAATATAATAATGGAAATGGCAACATCGAGATGCACCATAAAATGGGATAAACTATGAGGTAAAGTATAAAACGCATTAGGTAAATATTTCAACAAATATAATTTAAAAATTCCTTTCAGTTGTTAGTTTAGAACACTTGTTCTGTTTTTATAACCATAATTATTAATTAGATTTACACTTTAAAAAATATCCAAATTATTTATGAGCACTATTTTAATTGTAATTATTGCCGTCACAATTTTATTCAGTTTAAAAGGATTTAACGATGTGGCTTTTTTTAGGAAATATGAATTTCACATTGGAAGCATCCGTGCCGGAGAACAAATCAGGATGATTACTTCTGGTTTTTTACACGCAGATATGGGACATTTGTTTTTCAATATGTTCACACTTTATATGTTTGCGCCTGTGGTAATTAACTATTTTGGGAGTGCTTCCTTTTTATTGATTTATATGGGAAGTCTAATTTTTGGTAGTTTATTAACTTTGTTGATGCATAAAGATGAGTATAGTTACAGAGCCATTGGAGCCTCTGGAGCGGTAACTGGAATTTTATATTCGGCGATTTTGATAGAGCCCAGTATGAACTTGTATCTGTTTTTTATTCCCATTCCCATTCCTGCCTATCTTTTTGGAATAGGCTATTTGTTGTATTCTATTTACGGAATGAAAGCCAAGAGGGATAATATTGGTCACACGGCTCATTTTGGGGGTGCTATTGGAGGTTATCTGATTACACTCATAAAAGAACCGGCAATGCTTGTAGATAATACTTATATGGTCGTACTATTGGCAATTCCTATTGTAATCCTTTTTATAATGTCTAAAGCCGGAAAATTATAATTGGCACAAGATTTGAATGGAGAATTTAAAAATAATCTAAACTTTTAAAAATGAAAAAAATAATATTGATTCTTGCCTTATTATTTATGGCAATGTCCTACTCACAGGAGCAAAAACAAGTTCCAATAATTAGTGTTTCTGGTGAAGGAAAAGTAAAAGTAGCTCCAGACCAGGCTTCGATTTCGATTTCGATTGAAACAAAAGGTACAAAAGCGGACGATGTCAAAAAGGAAAATGACAAAAAAATGGATGCCATTTTAAAATTCATCAAAAAATCTAATATTGCTAAAGAAGATTTCCAAACACAACGTGTCTCTTTAAATCCAAATTATGATTACGAGAAAAAGAAATACAATTATATTGCAACGCAATCTGTTCAAATTTTATTGAAAGATTTGACCAAGTATGACGAATTGATGGAAGGCATGGTCAATGAAGGAATTAACCGAATTGACAATGTAGAGTTCAAATCGTCAAAAATGAAGGAATTGCAATCCGATGCCCGAAAGTTAGCAATAAAAGACGCAAAAGCGAAAGCCGAAGATTTTGTTTCCGTATTGGGACAAAAAGTGGGAAAAGCACTATTGATATCAGATAATTCACAAAACTATAATCCACATCCTATTATGTATGCAATGAAATCTATGGCAAAGGACGAAGAATCAACTCCAAGAGAAACTTTGGCCATTGGAGAAATAGAAATTACCGCAAATGTCAGCGTGAGTTTTATTTTGGAATAGAATAAAATTGGAATGGTATTAAACTA
>JAEMQE010000261.1:0-3809 GCA_022758945.1 Lentimicrobium sp.
AAACATCTCAAAAGTGAATCCTGATTCTCTACCGAAAGCTTCCAACATTAAATCAGCACCTAGCTCACAATCATTTACGTACCAGGAAGCTGAAAAATTACCGGATTCATCAGCAACAACAGTCCATGACAAATGAGGGTTTGTTACACCACAATCAACATCCGGAGTAGTGAGATTACCTACTTCCAGTGTTACTGTTTCGCCTGGATGCCAGCCTGAACCAGTAATATAAACTGTTTCGCCTGGAGCATAATCCAGATCGGCTTGATCCAATGTTACTGTTGGTTCTGTTACCTGCCCGAAAGCAGCACTCGAAAAGAACAAATTTGCCATTACAAAAACAATGGCGAAGATTCCGAATTTACGTAGAAATGTTTTCATACTTAAATAATTTACTTAAAAAACGATTAAAAATAATAGAATTTGGGATTCCATTTTAACTCAATAATTGGTATTTAAATCCATCCTAAAAACAGTAAAACTTTGTAGTTTCATCAAAAAAATAGAAATTGTATTAAACACTTTTTATGAATTTGAAATCTAAATTATTAGTAAAAAATGCATTTGGTACTTTTATTCGACGAAAGTGTTAAAAAAAACTTTAAACTGCATTATTCTCAGTTTACTAAGAATGATTCTATCTTTATTTCAATATAAACTGTAATGTCTTCAGTTTAAATCTATTAAAAACAATAATGCTTTTGTAGAAAGTCAGCCAATAAAATCAGTTTTTTTCGATATTAAAATAAAATTAAAGGAGCTTTCGAAAAATATTTCCCAATTTGAATTTATAAAACCATCCAAAGCCTTATTTTTGCGCTATGGCTAAGAAAAATACAGACAAGATCGTTTTTGATCATATAAAAGTCCTTGATGCAGGTGCAAAAGGCGTTTCGGTGGCAAAGGCTCCAGATGGTAAAGTAATATTTATTCCCAATGTTGTTCCGGGTGATGTGGTTGATGTGCAAACTTTCAAAAAGCGCAAAGCCTATTACGAAGGAAAAGCAGTGAAATTTTACGAATATTCCGAACATCGGATTGAACCTGTTTGTGAACATTTTGGAGTTTGTGGCGGTTGCAAATGGCAGAATATGAACTACAGCCAGCAGTTGTATTACAAGCAAAATGAGGTAAAGAACCACTTGCAACGCATCGGAAAAATAGCTCTTCCTGATTTTGAACCAATCTTAGGTTCCGAAAAACAATTCTTTTACAGAAACAAAATGGAGTTTTCATTTTCGAACAGTCGATGGCTAACCGAAAAAGAAATCGACAGTACTGAAGATTTAGGCAACAGAAATGCGTTGGGTTTCCATATTCCGAAAATGTGGGACAAAATTCTGGACATCAACAAATGCCATTTGCAGGAAGATCCATCGAATGCCATTCGCAACGAGATTCGGGCTTTCGCCAATGAAAATGGTTTGACTTTTTTCAATCCAAGAAATCACGAAGGCTTGCTCAGAACTTTGATGATGCGAACTGCTTCGACTGGAGAGATTATGGTTTTGGTTCAGTTTTTCGAAAATGACAAAGCTGGCAGAGAATTGATTCTTGATCATATTTACGAAAAATTTCCACAGATTACTTCCTTGCAATATGTGTTTAACAACAAAGCCAACGATACTTTATACGACCAAAATATTAAATTATATAAAGGAAGAGATTACATTCTCGAAGAAATGGAAGGTTTGAAATTCAGCATTAACGCCAAATCTTTCTACCAAACCAACTCCGATCAAGCTTACGAATTGTATAAAATTACTCGCGATTTTGCTGGTTTAACAGGAAATGAAATCGTCTATGATTTATACACCGGAACCGGAACCATTGCCCAGTTTGTGTCGAAAAACGCCAAAAAAGTTATTGGAGTAGAAAGCGTTCCCGAAGCGATTGTTGACGCCAAAGCCAATGCCCAACGCAATGCCATTAACAATTGTGAGTTTTATGTGGGTGATATGAAAGTAGTTTTCAACGAAAGTTTTATCGCGCAACACGGCAAACCTGATGTTATCATTACGGATCCGCCACGAGACGGAATGCACAAGGATGTGATTGAACAAATCATGAAAATTGAACCGTCGAAAATTGTTTATGTGAGTTGTAACTCGGCGACACAAGCACGTGATTTGGCTTTGATGGACGAGAAATACAAGGTGACCCGCGTTCGACCAGTAGATATGTTTCCGCAAACGCATCACGTAGAAAATGTTGTACTTTTGGAAAAAAGATAATTTCAGATTGCAGATTGTAGATTGCAGACGCCAGGTTGCAGACGGCAGGTTGCAGGTTGCAGGTTGCAGGTTGCAGTTATTATTGAAATTGAATTTTGCCATTGATATTGCCATTGATATTTAAAAAATTTATGAAAAAAATACTTATCCTTTTATTGATTGCGACATTCTCTTTTTCCAGTTGTGAGAAAGATGATATTTGCGATGCCAACACGCCTACCACTCCGCGACTAGTGATTGTATTTTATGACATTAACAATCCGTCCGTTTTAAAAAATGTAACGAATCTGAAAGTCATTGGCGACGGAAAAACTGAAGGAATTGTCTTTAATGAAAGTGCCACGGGAGATGAAAAATATTTAACGAACGGAAGCACTATTTCGATTCCATTAAAAACGGATGTGAATACGACCAAATATAGTTTTATTCTGAATTCTGGAAATGCAAATCCCACTTTAACTGACATTGATGAAGTTACCTTTAATTATACCCGAGAAGATGTTTTTGTGTCGAGAGCCTGCGGTTTTAAAGTCCTTTTTACTTTTGACCCCAGCACTCCCATTGTGCATACCTCAGTACCAACCACCAAACTAAAATGGATGCAATATATTTCAGTCGAAAAAAGTAACATAGCCAACGAAAATGAAACACACATTAAAGTATTTTTTTAGTATTTGGCTGCTGATGTCGTTGTTTTTGGCACAAGCGCAAGACACTATTCCAACCAAAACTTCGTCCCCAAGAACAAAAATAGAAGGCGAGATTCCGGAAGCTCCAAAGCAAGCCAGCGCAAAACCATTGGAAGCAACAAAAACCGATACCATTATTCCAGTGAAGAAAGATCGCTATGGACTTCGTGTGGGAGTTGATTTGTATAAACTGACGCGTGGTTTGTATGACTCGAATTATAAAGGCATCGAATTAGTAGGCGATTACCGTCTGACTAAAAAATATTATCTGGCTGCGGAACTCGGAAGCGAAGATAAAACAACTGAAGATGATCGATTGAATACCACCACAAAAGGGACCTACATCAAAGCGGGTTTTGATTATAATGCTTATGAAAACTGGCTGGATATGGAGAATATTATCTCTATTGGATTGCGCGGTGGTTTTAGCACTTTCAGTCAAGAATTGAACAGTTACAAAACCTATAATCCTTATCCGTATTGGGGAGAAATGCCATGGAAACCTTCCGGAGAAACATTCAGTGGATTAACGGCCAGCTGGCTTGAAGTCGTGGCCGGAGTAAAAGTAAAAATCGTTAACAATCTATTTGTGGGATTCAGTCTCCGCATGAATGTGTTGATTACGGACAAGAAACCAAGCGATAACTTCGAAAACCTTTATATTCCGGGATTTAATAGAACGTATGCGGGTAATTTTGGAGCAGGATTCAATTATACGGTGACTTATTTTGTTCCTTTATATAAGAAGACCGTAAAGCCGAAGAATAAATAATTACGAATTGAGAATTACGAATTACGGAGGGATATAAAAAATAATTACGAATTGAGAATTACGAATTACGGAGGGATATAAAAAATAATTACGAATTGAGAATTACGAATTACG
>JAEMQE010000261.1:3819-5015 GCA_022758945.1 Lentimicrobium sp.
TACGAATTACGGAGGGATATAAAAAATAATTACGAATTGAGAATTACGAATTACGAACTTAACTGGGGTATAATAATTAATGGATCTTATGAAAGAGAATGTTATTCAAATTAAAAGTTACGCGTTTGCGGTTCGGATTGTGAAAGTATATAAATACTTGTGTGAAGAAAAAAAGGAGTTCGTATTGAGTAAACAATTACTTAGATCTGGTACATCAATAGGAGCGAATATTGAGGAAGCCATTGGAGGACAAACTGATAAGGATTTTTTTGCTAAACTTACTATAGCCTACAAAGAAGCCAGAGAAACGCATTATTGGATTCGATTATTAACCGATACCGATTATATTTCAAAAAAAGAAAATGAAAGTTTACTACTTGACGTAAACGAGTTATTAAAAATTATTGGTTCCATTCAGAAAACCTTACGCTCTAGAAATTAATAATTCAATTCCCCATTCGTAATTAATAATTCGTAATTCATAATTAATTTACCCTATTTCTTTAATTCCTTTTATAAACAGCCAGGACATAAATAGTTTTTCGCCATCTTTGGTTTTGGCAGCCTGAAATTTTGGAGATAGAATTGTACCAACCACAAAAGCAGTAAACGGAATCCAGAATCCCGTTAAATGAGTGAATCTTGCCAATAAATATTGGATTGAGATGAATAATATTGCGAAACAACCCAGTTGGTATAGAAAAGCACGTACTTGTAATTTGGTCATATTAGCCCCCTAACCCCCGAAGGGGGAATTCCTATTGGAGAAAATAGGTTTTTATAAATTTAAACTTCAATAATAATTTATATTTTTTAACACCTCTAAATTCCCCCTTCGGGGGCTAGGGGGCTTTGGAACTTTGTTCTCTTGCTGCCTTCATACATTTCGTATTTCACCAATCTCGCTTCGATGCTGGCATTGAAAAGTTTGATTTTTCGGGAAGGTTTTAGTCCAACAAATTTCAAAGCTTCGAGGTTTCCGGTGATGAACCAGGCATTTGTTCCCGGGTAATTTTTCTTCAAGGTATCGCCAATATTCTTGTAGAATTCTTCCATATGAATGTCCAATCGCTCATCGTAAGGCGGATTAAAAACCATATGCAGTTTTCCTTGTGTCGTTTTTTCGGTGTCGAAAAAGTTTCTTTCTTCGATGGTGATGTATTCGTCCAGATTGGCGTTTTTAATATTGTCTTTGG
>JAEMQE010000255.1 GCA_022758945.1 Lentimicrobium sp.
CCTGGCACCATCGAAGCGATGCAATAACTTCGGTAGCGGCATTTATTGGGATTTCTATTGCTTTGATTTTTGGAAAAGGATACGAATCGGCCGATGATTTAGCGGCACTTTTTGCCTCTGGATTTATTTTCTACAACAGTTATAAAATTTTCAGACCCGCTTTAGGTGAAATAATGGACGAAAATTTATACGACGATTTAATTGTCGAAATCAGGAAAGTTTCTCTTCAGGTCAAAGGTGTCGAAAGTACCGAAAAATGTTTTATTCGAAAAGCAGGAATGAAATACCACGTCGATTTGCACGCTATTGTCAAAGCCGATATCACGGTCAGAGAAGGTCACGACATATCGCATTTATTAAAAGATACTTTGCGAGCAGAAATTCCAGAATTAGGACATGTTTTGATTCATATTGAACCTTCTTATAGTTGAAAACCATTTTTTTTCTACTCCAAAACATTTAAAATTTTCAAACCAAAAACAACTCCGTCTTCCTGAACTCCGTTTTGAAAAGAATGGACATAATCAAAACGGAACAATTTAAATTTGCCAAAACCAAGATTGTCTAAACCAACCGTAAACTCTGAATATGGTTTTGTGTTTGGAACAGCAAGAGCGTGAAATCCTAAGACTAAAGTGGAATTTAATTTGTTCAACAAAGGAATTTTATTCATAATATAACCTTTGTCGTTGTGCTCTAAATGGGCTTCAAAATAAGCATTATTTGTACTGTTCGAATAATACGGCAATAAATTAAAAACGTCCAAATAGCGTTCGCTGGTTCCAATGTGTGTTCTGTTTCCGTTGAAATGTTTATAGTCAACAAATGAAATGTTATCTCCGTGAATGAAAGTCCCAGCCTTCAAATTGATTCCCAATATTCCTTTGTTTCCAGCATTAAAATCATATTTGATTTGACCAGAAATTAATTGGTATTCGTATTTTCTTTCATTGGATGCAAAAGCATTTTCATAGCCAAAATACAAAGTTGGATAGTTATCGTTTTTAATATTTATTTTTCCATCAGGTCTTGAAATATACTTGTTTCCAAAATTTATTCTTGCAAAAACAGAAGCTTTAGTGAGATGATGTTCCTCGAAAGCTGGAGTCAAATTGTCGTCTGGTAACAACGGATTATTGGAACTGTATTCGTTATCACTTTTAACAAAAGCCTGATTTGTAGTGTTGAACAATGGTTTCCGTTGCTGGTATTCTAAGTTGCCTTTTAAATACAGACTATTGTTCACATCTTGACTATAAGAAAGGCCGGCAAATTCCTTATTGTACAATTTCATATAATTGTCTACAAAAAATAAGGAACTTACAGAGTTTATGAATTTTGTAATGGGTTCTTCAGGATTGAATTGATTTACTTTTGTTCCACCAAAAACCGTCAAAGTTGCATAATTTTGGTTGTTAAAACGATGGTAATAATTACCGGTAACGCGCAATCTATCATCAGAAAATCCGTAATTGAACTTGGTGCTGATAGAAGTCGATTTTCCTTTTTCTTCTTCGGCTGCCCAATTTTTGAAAGTAAATCCCGAATCCAGATTCCAACCCTGAACGGTGTTGAAACTCAAAGACGATAAATTGAGCAAACCATCATAAGAAAATGATTTTTTTTGACTGCTGTTTTTCCAATGATAACCAGTAACTGGATTGTGAAATTTGAATTTATTTCCTTTCTTATCAATGGAATCCAAATATTTTTTTGAATTTCGAACGTTATGAACGCTGTCTTTTTTTATGTAATCGGTATTCTCTTCGATAGTGAGAGGAATAGGCCTGATTTTATTCCAAAAAAGAGAGTCTTTTTTATTGGAATTATTTTCAAAACTTACAATTTCATTGGTAAAAGTTTTTTTGGCAAATGCTTTTTCGAATACATAATTGCTGTAAACATAAGAGAATTTTCCGTTGAATTTTATGCCAAAAATACCGGCTGAAAAATCAAGACTTTGAGTGTTTTTTGCCCAAATGTGATTGTTTTTGTTGTAACTAAAATTTTGTTTTAAATTCATTTTATCAATAAATTCTTGGTGCATTCGATAGCCTTTTATATCCAAATCTACAGCATAAATCGCCCAAGAATCTTCGACAATATAAATATAGCCTTCAAAAACGGGTTCGGCATCTCGTTTTGTAATGACTTTTATTTTGTTAATCATAAAATTGTTTTCATCTTGAAAAGTTCCTTCTAATTTGAATTTATAATAGCTAAAAGCATTATTGGCAATTGGCGAAATCATTTTGCTGCCAAAGTCCAAAGAGTTGTCGTAAAAATCATAAATAGTTGCTTGCGCAGTGTTGTAGCTGAACCCTTTGTTATCTCCACTTACTTTTGAAGCAATGATTTTCTCTTTTAAATTGTCGGGTTTTTCAAAAACAATTTCCGAAACCGTTTCGGATAAATAGATGATTCCAGTTCCGGTTGAATCGACCGCGCCATCTAAATCACCAATTTTTTGGCCTAATATTTTTTTGGGTAAATCTTTGACTTTAAAAATTCCTCGGGAATAAAAATCAGCTTTGAAATGTGCCGTTTTTTCGGAATTTTCTTTTTTGCTGGCGATGGCGTGTCTAATTACGGCATTGGCAGGATTGTCTTTTGTGTTGATTACTACTTCTGAAAGCGAAAGACTTTCTTCAATTAATTTTATGTTTTGAATGAAAGGAAATGTATCAATTATGAGTGTTATTTTCTGTGTTTTGAATCCTAAATATTGGAAAATAACAGTGTGTTTCCCCAATTTTTTGATATTCAATTCATAATTTCCTTGCTCGTTTGATGAAGTTCCGTTATAAGTATTCTCTTCTAAAATAGTAACCAGCGAAAGTGGAGTTCCTTTGTCATCAGTAATCGTTCCTCTAATTTGCGCAAAGTTTGAAAATGAAATTAGAAATAAAATGAGAAGGAAAATTATTTTCATCTAAAGAGTTTGTTTCAAGTAAGACGAATTAACCTATGAATCGTTACATTGTTAAAAACGAAAGTAAAGAATACTTTTTATAAAAATGACAATACTGCCAATTCGTAGCTTTTCATTCCAAAACCAAGAATAACGCCTTTGGCATTGCCTGAAATATAGGATTGATGACGGAAACTTTCGCGAGAAAAAGTATTCGAAATATGAACTTCAACAACAGGAGTTGTTATTGCTTTTATAGCATCACCAATTCCTATTGATGTATGAGTGTATGCACCCGCATTGAGGATAATACCATCGTAAGAAAAACCAAATTCCTGAATTTTATCAATTAATTCGCCTTCGATATTACTTTGAAAATAAGTGAATTTCAAGTTTGGAAATTTACTTTTCAAGATTTCTAAATAATCTTCAAAAGTTTGTGAACCATAAACTTCTGGTTCTCGTTTTCCTAATAAGTTGAGGTTTGGTCCGTTGATGATGCAAATTTTCATAAATCATATTTTTGTAAAAATAAAAAAACCGTTCCAATAAAGAACGGTTTTAAGACACTTATTATTTTTAATTTTATTAGAACATTAGACCAGCAGAGAGTTGAAGCACGGAATTTTTTGCTTGTGCATTTGGAGATACTTCCGTCAATCCTAAAACATATCTTCCTTCTATAAAGATGTGTTTGGTGAGTTTTAAACCCAATCCTGCATCAATTGCAAAGTCAAATGTATTTGAATTGTTGACATCAAAATTATTTTTTTCGCTTAATAAAAAGGAAGCCTGAGGACCAAGTTCTAAACTAAAAGATTTGCTTAAATATATTTTTGCCAATACAGGAATAGCAATATATCCCAATTCATTTTTAATATCACCCAATGCGGTTTTGTAAGTTGCTCCTTGTGTGGTATATAACAACTCGGGTTGTATCGCAAATTTATCTAACAGTTTAATTTCTGCCACTAATCCTCCGTGATAGCTAGTTATAGCATCGGTTTGAATTGAAGAACCAGTAAAGTTTGCGTAATTTATCCCTGCCTTAACGCCTATTTGTAATAGCTGTGCTTGGCTATTGAAAGCTATAAAAAGCAATATGGCCGTTAGTAAAAATGGTTTTTTCATAATTTGTAGTTTTAAAGATTTGTGGACCTATTCTAAAAACTCTTTTAGACTCCTTTTATTGTATTGTGTTGTCGAAATTGTTTTGTGTTCATAAAAAGACAATTTTAGATACATATGAAGATGTGATACTATAAGTGGGTTGTTTTTGGGGAATTGTTAAAAACCCTGTTGACAACCCTGTTAATAACAATAAATAAATGTTTATAACCTAAATTTTTTATAAGTTAAATTTGTTTAATTAACTTTAAATATAAAAAAATGAAAAAAATTATTTTATTAGTAGTAACAGTTTTTGCATTTGGATTTGCTAACGCTCAAGACAAAGAAGTTACTAACAATGGTTTCTCTAAAGGAAACAAGTTTCTAGAAGGAAGTTTTAGCTTTCGATCAGGAGACGTTGAAGACAGTTGGGCACTTACGCCAAAAATGGGGTATATGCTTGATGATAAATGGGCTATTGGAGGCTTTTTAGCTATGGGAGGAACAAAAAACAATACTAATGACAAACATGGAAATTTTGGTATTGGTGCTTTTGCTCGTTACTATTTCTTGTCTTTAGGGGAAAGTAAAAGTTTTCAGGCTTATGGTGAATTTGGTTTAGGCTATTCAGCTTTAACAACTGAACCTAATGGAGGCAGTAAACGAACAGATAGTGCAATGAATGCAAACATCGATTTAGGGATAAATTATTTCTTTACACCTCATTGGGCTGCAACATTTGAATTAGCAAATATCTTAAGTTATAACAATGCGAATCCTGAAAATGGCTCTAATTCAAGTGATTTAAATGTAAACATTAATTTGTTTAACAATATCTTCGCTCAGCCACAATTTGGATTATTATACAAATGGTAATCTGACATATATTCAATTTTTTTATAAAACCATTCACCTAGTTGAATGGTTTTTTTTATATAAATTTAAATAAATGAATCTATTTTGAACTTAGGATTATTGCACAATAATAAAAT
>JAEMQE010000067.1 GCA_022758945.1 Lentimicrobium sp.
CTTCACAAAATATTTTCAATTTTTTTGGTCCTAAAAGATTTAATAAAAACGGTGGCGTTATTACATTTGATGTTGCATTGAAATTACCTGTTCCTGTTTCAAATCCTAAAACTCTCCATATTGTGCTTCCTGTTTCCTGAAAATAGTCTAATGTTCCTATTGAGTTTGTAAAAGTAATTATTCCCTTTGATTGATTTATGGTAATAACTATTGTGTGCCCGTTTGTTAAAAATTGTGTTTCTAATGCAGTTGCAAAAGTATTAAAATTATAATTTCCTACTGGAACTGTAATTGAAAAAATACTTGAGTTCAATGAATAATATAAAACATGATTGCTAAAATTGACAGCGTAAAAGGAAACGGGGATTTGTGCATTTAATATTCCGCCTTCTACATAAACTATGTCTTGTTCGTCCTTCAATATTGTAGGGAATGAAAATATACAATTTGAGAGAAATGTGGTGTTGTTCTTGAAGGTTGCGTCTTCGCTGTTTAAATTAATTAGTCGTCGCTCTTTTAAAATATCAGTCATTTAAAATAGATTGATATTTTAATTATAAGTTTGTTTCATGTCTTCTTGTCTTGGTGAAAAGGGTGAATTATCTATCTTTTCGCTTAAAGGAAGGCGTGTAATCTCATTGTCAATTGCTTTTAACCATTTATTATTGATTGAGTTAGTCTTCTTTTTTAAAGATTGTATTTTATCTTCACACCATTTTATTTGTGCTTCGTTTAATTTGTCCTTACATTCACTCATCAAAATCATATATGTAATTGCATTATTTTCATCAAATGTGCTGTGAATTGCTGAAATATCTAATAACTTCTCATGTATCTCTTCCTCGTCCATGTTATATACTTATTAGAGAAAATAAAATTGGGGTTTTGAAGGAATTGGTTTTTGAACTGCTTGAATTGTTTGACGAATTGGTGGCGGTGTCATTGCTCGTTGTATCTTTTTTATTTCTTCAATGGGTGTTTCATCATCGCTAATTTGGTCTAATACTTGCAATTTACGAACTTGAGATTTTTTAATTGAAATTGCTTTTTGAATAACTTTCTCCTCCAATGCTTTTTTAGTGTTTTCTTTTGTAATTGCTCGGTTTTCATCTCGTTTTGCTTGTGCTTTTTTGAATGCCTCAATTTGCTTTTCAGTTCTTGGTTTCTTTACTTTTGCTAAAGGTTCTACCTCTTCCATTCAATTATATAATAGTTATAGAAAATAAAGGAAACTCGCCGTTCCCTTTAAATCCCATGCTTAAACAAAAAGGAAGGGATTTATAAAAACTCAACATCTGCAATTGGAAAATTACTATCAACAGCATCTGTGCTAAATAGTGCGGTTGTTAAAACAGGTGTTTCTTGATAATCAGTTTCATCATTTGACATGATTTGAACTTTTCCGTAATTGTCTAATCTTGTCAATGCTCCTACTTCATTTTTCAAAAAATCACTTTCTGCTGGTAATTCTTCTGCAATGTATACTGCCGAACCTTTGAAGGGGTCAAACTCTGCAAATTGTTCTTCTTCTCGTCTTCTTGTTTCTCTACCTGTTGTTAAATAATCTGTTAAATTATCTAAACTTTCCTGCTGACTTACAAACTCTCCATATTCTACATTTAATTTTTGTTGTTTTATATATCGCTCCATCAATCCACCTACTTTTTTCTCTGCCCTTGCTCTTCTATTGCTTTCTAATGTTTGTTCTCTTTTTGCTTGTCTTGCTTGTTCTTCTGTGTCATATTTTCTTGGTCTTCCTCCCGCCCCTCTTCTTTCAATCTCTTCAACCAATCCTCTCACATTTCCAACTGGAACAAAACCTTCAACATTTAAATCTGTCAAACCTTCATCTCCATAATCTAACATGCTTGAAGGTGCTGTTTCAATTTCTACATTTTGACTAATGGTTTTAAAGTCAGGGTTCTCACTAAAAACTGGTGTTTCAATAGTGCCTATAATATCATCTATCGTATCTTCTACAATCATTTTTCTCAATGATTGATTTAATTCTTCCTTTGTTATTGGGTCTGGGTCTTGCAATGAAACTTTCTCTGTTGCTTCTGTTTCTGTTTGCTTTCCAATTTCTCTATTAACATCATCTTTTGAAATAAGTCCTCTATTATATTGCATGACTGCTAATCTTTTTGCATCATATGGTAATCCCATTTGTTTTGCAATCAAAAACTTTTGCATTCTAAAAGTATCTGCCTCTTCTTTTAGTTTTTCTGCTTCTTTTTCAATTCCTCTTCTTTCTTCAAAAGACATGGGTTTAGTGTAAGTTGGTTGTAAAATCAAATACTCTTTTCGTTGTAGTTCTCGTATTAATTTTTCAAATCTGTCATATTCTCCTTGTAAATCTAAACTTTCTTTTTTTGGTTTTTGTTTTACTGGTGCTACATCAATATCTTCCATACTCATTTGTATTTGTTCTTTCATTTCTTTTTTCTGTATTTGTGGGTCTTCCATGCCCATTTGCAATTGCTCTATTTTAGGGTCTGCTTGAATTGAAATAAAAACATCTGTTTTTCCTTTTCTCTTTGGTTTTGGTTTTACTGGTGGTGGTTCAGGAATAATGGTAAGTGGTGGTCTCGGCATTTCTATTTCTCTATCTGCCTCTTGTATATGCAAATCTGCTGGTTGGTCTAACAGATTTGTTTTAATAAAATCTCCAATGCTTTCGCTGAATGTTTTTTTTACTTTTGCTTTCGTTGCTCTTTTAGGTGGTTTTTCTTGAACTTCTTGAAAAGCAGGGGTTCGTGCCTTTGGAAAAACTAATTCACTCACTGCTGATAATTCTGTATCTAATGTTGTTGGTGCTTGTTGTGCTGATAAAAGGGGTTGTTTAGGTGCAGGTGGTGGTTTTGGTGCTGGTGGTTGTGCTTGTGGTGTTGGTTTTGGTGTTGGTGCTTGTGCTTGTGGTGCCTGTCTTATAGGTGTTATTACTTGTGCTAAACCATCTGTGTCTTGTTGTATGATTGATGAAACAGAAGTGGTGCCTCTTACTATTGGTAAAACTTTTACTTTTTGTTTTCTAACATATTTTCGTTTTGGTTTCTTTTCTCCAATCACAATCTTTACGGTTTGCTTTTGTTCTTGCTTTTGTGTTTGTTTCTGTGCTTTTTTTGCTCTTGGTTTTTTCACTTTTGCTTTTGCATCTGCTTTTGGTTTGTCTCCTTTTTCCATTATACATTGTCTAAAGATAATAATTTCCATCAAAGGGAACTTGTCGTTCCCTTTTAATCCCATACTACTTTTAAAAAAAGTAGGTCAAAAGTAAAAGGAAGGGGTCATAGGGGAAACCATGGGTTTCCCTTAAAAACTTATAATTCTTTCAAAGAATGGCAATGTAATAATAGTCCCGTTTTTGTTAATTTTAAAGTTTGCCTTTGCTCCGCCTTCTGTTAAATCAAACATAATTTTTTCTCCTTCATATAATTTTTCATATAGTTCAAAAACTGTCAAATTGAGATTTTTTGCAGTATATTTAATGGTTGTGTTTGGCACTCCTTTCATGCGTATATGATAATCGGTTTTCTCTTCTCCTTTTTCATTAATACCTTTTAGTTCGTCAATATAGCATTTCTTTCCCAAAAAGATACTACGATTTGCATAAACATTTTCACAACCTTTTAAATCAAAATCACTATGGAATTGACCCAAATCTTCTCCAATTAATTCACGACCATAAACTCCATAAAACAATTTTGCTAATATCTCAATATGACCTTCGCTAATATGAATGCTGTCTGTGTCTTGATAAAACATTTCTAAATTGTTGTCTTCTGCTAAACCCATAACCTCATTCATTATTCTCTTTGACATTGAAAGAATACTAACTCCAACATGCGGAATATTAAAATGATTATTGATTGGGTTTACTTTTTCTAAAATCCACATATTAGAACCTTCAATTGCTTCGTAGTTTTGAACCCAATTGTAATTTCTGCTGATAAATACATTCATGTCTTCTTCATTATTGAAAAACTGGATTTCTGTTTCAATCTCTTTTAAAATGCTCTTGCCGTATGCAGAGTTCATAATTAATTTATAAACAACTTCTGCTGGGTTCTTTTGTGCTTTGAGTTTCTTTCGTTCATTGAAAATATGCTGAATTGTGTCATTTATTTTTGTGTTAAATCCTTCATCAAAATAATAACCACGAACAACCTCAAACTCTATGTTATGTTGTTTGATTGCATCTTCCAAAGCAATTTTATCAATGAATATAGTTTTACCGACCATGTCATTTGTGAAGGTTCTTATGCCTTCTTCATTGACAAAACTCATAGTTGGAAACTTACGATTTGTGCCTACAGATTTTATAACTATTTGTAAAAAATATCCGTCATATCCTTTAATATAGTTGTAATCTAAATTATTAATGACCACGGGCAAACCTTTTAAATATCCGTCCATTCTTCTCATGGCGGAAGGATAAAGAGAAACTGCATCAAAATCCATAATCTTCTTACCTTTATTCTCAATATTCTTTTTGTTTTCACTACACATGACACGACCGCCAACTACGCATTTTTGAATAAATTGCTGGGGCGTTCCTGATAATTCATTTACTCCTTCATAGCAACCATCATTGATAAAAAAATTGTGTGCTAATGTTGCGAGAGTTAGAACACTGTCAATATTAATATTAACGAGTTCCTGCATCCATTTATTAAATGTGTTGTATCCCTTCTCTAAAATATCACAATCTATTTCGCAATAGAAACGAGAATATTCTATGCAGTCAAAATTATTGTCAGCAGTTCGTAAGTTCCATTTTTCAATATTATTCAAAAACTGTTCTTCGTCTAATCCATCATTTTTAACCCATTCTAAACCTTCACTAATAGGAATTAGTTTTCTTTGAATGCAATCTGTTTTATTATACATGTTGTAAGAAATGACTTCTTTGACTGTGTCGCCTAATTTAAAGGTTTTGTTAAAATCTTTTAAAGGCATAGCAATTAATAAAAGACTATCTGTTAATTGAAACTTGACGCTGTTAAACTTA
>JAEMQE010000245.1 GCA_022758945.1 Lentimicrobium sp.
AAAATCCAATTTCGATATTCAGATGAAGCGGTGCAGGTTGGGTAAACAGGGCAGGGTTTTGGATTTGGAGCGTTTTTTAGTAAGTAAGAATTCAAACAAATTATTTACGGAAATCCCAAACTTTTAAATTATACAATGGGATGTCAATTAGAAGCGCTAATTGCCAACGCCAGGCATTTGTAGGATTTAATTCATTTTTACCATTCACCAGTTCATATTTATATAAGGTTGGGATATATTGACAACCCCAAGCCAAGGATAATGGCGTTCTTGGAACATTGTAACTTAGGTTAAGACCTGGAGAAAAAATATTTGATAATTTAACACTAAAATCATTAGGTAATGAAGCTGTGTCGCCTTTGAGTAAGTAATAGTTGACCAAAGCACCAACATCAATGAGCTGGAAATTTAAGCTAAGCCCACCTGCTTTCCCTGACTTTGAAAAACCTCTTGAAATATTGAAACCAACAGGTGCCGAAAGTCCCCAGGTCGGAATATAATCTATATTATTTGCATAACTCCAATAAGCTCCTACATAGGAATTTATACTGAAACTCCACTTACTGCTTCGTTTAATCGATGAACTTCCAACTGGTAATACCGATGCCTCCAGGGCCTGTTTTACTTCATCAGAGGATTGGGCACTTGCAATAGTTGAAATAAGGGTCCCGTATTTCACAAAAGATTTATTGACTGTTTTGAAAACCTCTTCTTCTTTCTTACACTTAATCCATAGGAATTTTTTATCCACCAAAACATTAAAAGTATCTAAAGCACTCAATAATATTGACGCGTCATAAATGGCCGCCGAATATTTTTTAGTCGAAATATGATAAGCAATATCAACGGATGGATTAAGAATTTGCTCTACTATATCATACTGTTTTCCAAAATCTTTTTTAAGTCCTTTGCCGGCCGTTATTGATTTTAAGAGTTCGCTTTGGGCTATAGGTTTTAATGATGCAGTAAAAGCTCTGTAATAATTGTATAGAGCCTGAGGATCTGCCTCAACTGATTTGTCGTTTGCGGCAATCATCTTCTTTACAGCATTGTTTGCCGAATTAAAGGCAGCATAGGTGTTTTTTATCAGGCTGGTTATTTGTGGCTTATATTTTTCTATTGAATCATGAACTTTTCTTAAAATATTTCCAAATGTTATGGTGTCTTTGGCAACGCCAGTCTTGTAAAAATCAATCTTAACTTCACCACTTTGCTCCCGGGCAAGCAATAATCCTAAATAGACTTTAAACGCATCTTTAGTTGTAAAAAGTGCATTTAACTCCTTTTGGTTTATCCAAATCTGATTTTCATTTTTGCTTATTAAACTTTGTGAGATAAAATTGGTTAGTTCAATTGAAGACGCAACATTGTAATCGGCATATTTTAAATTATCTTTTGAAAACTTTTTTATCCCTTTAAATTCGTCTGATATGGTAATTGATTTGATAAGATCTGCAGGATTAGTTGATTGAACTGCTTCCTTAACAGCAAACATTCCCAAACCAATCCAGCGACCTTCCTCACTGTTAAAAAAATCTGTAAGCTTCTGTAGCCGTTCTCTACAATGTTTATAAGGATTACAATCTTTTTTGTCTTTCCCGCAAATTATATTTTCTTTACAATCATCAACCGTCAGGTTTTTAACATTATACAAATTTTCCGGAAGATTTTGAATGTCTGTTTCAAATGCTTCCTTTAGAACCTGGATAATTGAGGCATAAGAATATGTTTCGATTATATCTAAAAATGAAGCAGTTTTTGGGAATACAGTTTTTAACTCCGGATATGCATTTAGTTGTTCTTTCATCTTAGTGAAGAATGCTTCGTTCAATTCCTCCTTGGTGCGTTGAGCGAGAAAACGGGCAAGTCCGGCTGCAAAGTAGGTTACATCGGTGTTGCCAAGGTTTGTAAGAAGTTCGGCTGCGCTTAAAGATGTGTGTCCTTGTGCTAAGGAATCTGTTGTATGGTAAATATCTTTTAAGAATGGATTATTTTCTGAACCTTTAAATCCATAATTTTCTAAAATGCCAAGTTTAGTAAGAGGTAAAATATTATCAGACACCAATGCCAATGCATCATAATAAATATATCCGGCAGTATAATTTTGATCTTTTTTTGAAACCTTTTGCTGGTCTCCTTTGTTTTTGTAACGAATTAAAAATTGTTTCCCAAAAAGTTCTAAAATCACGGAATTATCTGGACAATTAAAATCAGTAAATGGATTAGCTTGAACCTTACCATCTTCTTTATTAATTGCTAATTCAATTTTAAAATACCCGGAATCTTGAGGACCAATTTTTATTTCTCTCCCAAATTTTTTTTCGCTCCCACTAATCTTTGTATTAGTGCCAGGGCTTTTAAATATTATCACTTCACCGTTGAAGTCACTTTCTTTAAAACGGATACTTAGAGGAAGTGTTAATTTGCTCGTGTCTTTTTCAATTTTAGGTTGACTGTTTTTTACAATAAAATCAATTTGGCTTTGTGAAAAGGCATTCATTGAGAAAGCTATGATCACGAGTAAGTAAATATTTTTCATGTTTAATAATTTAGACTAATTTAAAATTGTTTGATTCAAGTATTTCCTTGATTGGTAAAACAAAAGAGAATTGACCATTTCCCCCAATTAATATCCCAACTAATTGGTTAGTATCTTTATCTTTATGGAAAACACAACTTCCCGAATCTCCACGCATTGAAATTTCTTTGGATTTTTGAGGATCATTAGAATCACCTATTAAAATAACATTCTGCATTCTTATTTTTTCCCCATTGTACATGACGTCAAAAGGTATATTATGGTCTAAAATAAATGCATTTCTAATATTTGGGCCTGTTCTTTGTTCATTAATTCGGGAAGCAATTGTCACATTTGGAGTATCCGTTTTAATATCCTTTACACTCAACTCATAATATCCAGCCTCAAATGAAATATAGTTTTTCATCAGATTACTCGAATCAGTGATTAAAACTATAGCCAAATCCTGCGTGAAGTGCATTCGCTGATAAAACAATTTACCTCTAACTGCACTATTTATCAGAACATCTCTTTGATCATTATCGAATACAAAACCTCCCATACTTTTGAAATTCCCCTCTGTAAAATTGTGTCCGGCTGTAACAATAAACTTTAAGCTGGGATTGTCTGTCGATTCAAGTAAACAGCAAATAGATCCGAATCCTTTTGGATTATTCGAATCACTCAATTCATCAGATGCTTGTCCAATATGAATAATGGCAGCTCCTGAGTTGGAAATGATTTCGGTTTGAACCTTTACTGACCAGGTTTCGTTCAATTGTGCATTTACAAAAGAGGGAAATCCTTTTATGTTGTCATCATTAACGTATAGGGTCAGGCAACTTTTTCCATTTTTTAAGGTATCACTTACTGATTGTATGTTGATAAAACTAGAATAAAGTCTACCTTCATTTTGCACTTTTGCAAGTTGAGCAATAGCGATTTGACTGAAGTCGATGTTCTTTCCTTCTATTGTTTCTGTTGTAATTTGCTTCTCCTGGGGGATTGATTGTGTTTTTGGAATCAATTTGTTGACATTTTCAAAATAGGCTTGCGTCGCTTTTGCCCCAAAAGTAAAAGCAATAACTCCCATCCACCATCCATCAAGACCAATATCAATCAATGAGTTTTTGCCCCAGCCAAATTTCAGAAGCAAAATACAAATTACATTAATCATCATAAAAACCACTATACGCATAGTACTTAATCCTTCGTTGCCTTCTAATAAAGTGGGAAATGCAAAAGCAACACCCAGCATTATGACAAAGAAGGAAATGGCAACTATTGCCGATTTGTCTATAAAAGCGGCAACTATAATTCCTATTATTCCTAGAATAATTAGTTTGAAACCAAATATCTGCATGTAGGATACTTTATCTTCCTTGGCACTAATTAATTTTTTGGTTTTAAGGTAGTTAATAATTTTTTTCTTGTCCATAATTTAAATATTTATAGTCTATTATCAAAAGGAATTGTCAAGTGTTTGGCGTTTTCAAAATCATTGTGGGCATAATAAACAATTTAAAAATTAATTTTAATAAGGCAAGTTCATTAACTATAACTACTGTTTTATTTCTGACCTTGCCCAAAAACAGAATCTATTCATTTGTGTAATTATTTTGGAAAATTCAGAGTACAGAAATCCTGTGAAATGCCAGTGCATTGAAGTACAAGAACAAAACCAGAAACATTCGTTGAGCTAAGAAATACAGTTAGTACAGTGAAAAAAGGAAATCGTAAATGATTTTACTTTAGAATTGTTGTAATAAAGTATCCCAGTTAAGTATAATCGGCCTCTTCCTGAATAGTAAATTAGAATAATGTAGTTAACACATGCTAATATACTACATTTATAAGGCAAATCAAAATTAATTTTTTGCCAGGTCCTTCGCAATAGTACTAAAGTGTCATTTTTAATGCCGGTTTATAGACGACCGGCCATTTTTGACTTTGCCCTGAATTGCATTCTTTGCGTTAAAACATTGTTTTTGATTCAAACCCAGGGTATTGTCCCTGGTTGGTGCAGTCTCAAAAGTGATTTATCCTGCATTCACCCTATGCAACTCGTTATACTTAGCAGTCCACAGGGCCATGTTTTTAATATTCAGGCCATCGTCGAAATGCACTGGATCGGGTTTGCCAAAGTCGCCACCCCAACGCATGCCGGTGCCTTTCACTTCATTAATAAATTGTTTCACTATACTTGTGTCGGACTGCATTTTAACTGAGTTATACAAAATGCCGTTTAATTCCAGGTTGCAGTCGATGGCATGGCCGATCATATGATTGCTATGGGTGGCGGGGGTAACTATGGCGCCTGGCACATGAGCATCAACCCGGTACGATGAGTTTACCACCACCGTGATGTTGTACTTCCGCGCAACGTCATTCATCTTTATGAGGGATACTTCAAAATCGTTGTCTATAGTACAATTGCCTTTGAAATTGGAAGCGATGAATTGTTTCATGCCAGTA
>JAEMQE010000132.1 GCA_022758945.1 Lentimicrobium sp.
TTCGATTACCAATGCCGTGTATATCTTACTTTTGCCGAAAGGCACTGCTACACGCATTCCTTTTTTAATATAGTTATACTCGGTTTCCGAAACGCTGTAGGTAAACGTTTTGGCAAGTGATAACGGTAAAATTACTTCGGCGAAATACATTTAAAATTTGGAATTAAACTCTTCATCTTCGTTGTTCTCTTTCTTGGCTTTTGAATGTTCAAGCCTTAGTTTATCAATAGACGCATTCAATTCGAATCCGAGTAGCAAAATCACGCAGTTAATCCAAATGTAAAACATCATAATTAATAATGTTCCTATGGAACCATATAATTCGTTATATTTTGAAAATCGAAGTACCCAAATTCCAAAAACATAGGAATCCAAAATTATCAATATGGTGGTAAAAACGGAACCAATCGAAATAAACACACGCTTTTTATCGTGTGTGGTTCCAAATTTAAAAAGTATGGATGTCGTGACTAAAATCATCAGAATTACAAAAGCATATCGTCCCAAAATAATTAGCGGAATCTGATCGCTTAATACATCCTGAATCATTGTTTTTTGAATAAAAACTTCAAAAACTACAATTATGGCAATGGTTCCTAACAATAAAATCGATAAAACTATCGACATTCCAAGCGCTACTAAATATTGGTGTAAAAATCCTCTTTTGATAAGCACATGTTTTGAAGATTCGAAACCTCCCAAAATACCATTCAGTCCATTTGCCATAAGAAAAATAGACAATAGAAATCCTGTAGATAGCAACCCGGAATGACTGTTATTGAGGATGTCATTGATGATTTTATAAATAGCGTCATACGTATTTGGTGGTACTCCATCTTTGACGAACTGAAGAAAATCCAGCTGAAATCCCTCAATAGGAATGTATGGAATTAGATTCAAAATAAAAAGGGCAAAGGGAAACAATGCCATAAAAAAACTGAATGCAATTGCACTGGCATGATAGGTCAAAGCACCTTCCAATATACCAAGTATATACAATTCCATTAAATCATAAAAAGATAATCCCGCCAACCACGGAAGTTTAATCCGTTTTAGTGGACGAACTAAATTGCGTAATATTGGGAGTTTTTCTATCCTTTCTTCAATTTCTTTACTCATTTTTTAGATTTCTAAAATGCCTTTAAGCTCAAATCCATATTGTAAACAGAATGGGTCAATGCGCCTGACGAAATATAATTAACGCCACATTCAGCATAACTGCGAATGGTTTCTTCGTTAATGTTTCCTGAGGATTCTGTTTGGCATTTATTCCCAATTAAAGCAACTGCTTTTCGGGTATCTTCATAATTGAAATTGTCTATCAAAATCCTGTAAATTCCGTCACTTTTAAGAATTTCCATTATTTCATTTAGGTTTCTGGCTTCGACAATGATTTTTAAATCCAGATTTTTTTCTTTCAGATAGGTTTTGGTTTTGGCTATTGCCAAAGTAATTCCGCCGGCAAAATCAAGATGATTGTCCTTGAGCATTACCATATCATAAAGTGCAAAACGATGGTTTTCTCCGCCTCCAATTTTCACTGCCCATTTTTCGCAGGCTCTAAATCCCGGAGTCGTTTTTCGTGTATCGAGAATTTGTGTGTTAGTTCCATGGAGCAAATCAACATAACTTTTAGTTTTGGTGGCAATGGCGCTCATTCTTTGCATCGAATTGAGAACCAATCTTTCGGCTTTGAGGATGGATTGAGAACTTCCTGAAACATTAAAAACTACATCACCGTATTTTACTTGAGTTCCATCAGTGATGAATGTCTCTACTTTTAGATTGGGGTCTACATACTCGAAAATCATTTTGGCGAAAGCCACACCAGCAATAATGCCGTCTTCCTTGACCAAAAGTTTTGCTTTCCCTGTTGCCGAAGCCGGAATACAAGCCAATGAGCTGTGATCGCCGTCGCCCACATCCTCACGAATGGCGTTTTTTATAATGAGATGAAGTTCGTTGTTGAATTGTGTATCGCTAATCATTTTATGATAAAATTTACAGAATGCTAAAATACCATTTTAATTGGTAATTTGAAAATTTGTGTGATTGTCAATTTAGAAATTTTTAGAAATAACTATTTTAAAAAAACAGAAATTTCAAGCGCATAAGTAGAAAATTTTACAAGAAATAAAAAATCATTTCAACAATTGGCAAGTATTTATTCCTACTTTAGCAATATCTAAAAAGAAGAGGTTTGTCATACAAAGCTATCCTAATAAGGGTAGATTGGTATGATAGAATCATACCAATATAAAAGTTAGGCGTCATTCTGTGTGACCGTGAAAAAGACCAACCTCATAGAAAAATCAAACCCATTTGTAACCTTTTCATTTCAGACTAACTCTAATGTTGTATAAGCCGATATTGGTTTACACAATTTAAACAATAAAAAAATGGAAAGTTCAAATTTACAACAAGCAATCAAACCAACATTCAATTTACTAAAACTCACTTTTGGTTTAGTACCAATAGTAGCGGGGCTTGACAAGTTTACAAATTTATTAACCAATTGGGAACAGTATATTAACCCAAGTATTGGTGGTATGTTACCTTTTTCAGGGCATACTTTTATGATGATAGTTGGAGTTATTGAAATTGTGGCAGGAATAATTGTTTTGAAAAAAACAGAAATTGGTGGTTACATCGTTTCTGCCTGGTTAGCATTAATCGCTTTAACATTATTGGCAAGTTTCAGTTATGTTGATGTAGCTGTTAGAGACCTTGTAATGGCAATTTCGGCATTTTCAATGGCAAGAATTGCTAAATTTATTGTATAATAAATCCTCAAAAGGTATCAATGAAAGAATTTGAAAAATATACAGATTTAGAAGTTACTCAAAAAATTATTGCAGGAGAAATTGAGCTTTTTGAAATTATAATTCGTAGATACAATCCATTTTTATACAAAATTGGGCGATCATACAATTATAATCACGAAGACACGCAAGACTTGATGCAAGACACTTTTATTGATGCTTTTACTGGTTTGCCAAAGTTTGAAAATCGTTCAACGTTCAAAACTTGGATTATAAAAATAATGCTCAACAATTGTTACAAAAAACAGCAAAAATGGAGTTCAAAGAACATAATTACTACCGAGATAAACGAAAATGCTACACCAATGTTTTCAAACAATCAACATACAGACACCAGCAAAACGGTTATGAATAGAGAGTTGAATTTTGTAATAGAAAACTCATTACAACAAATCCCAATGGACTATAGATTGGTTTTTACTTTGCGAGAAGTTAATGGATTAAACGTTGCCGAAACAGCGGACACCTTAAACATTAGCCAAGCCAATGTAAAAGTAAGATTGAATAGAGCAAAAACAATGTTGCGAAAAGAAGTAGAAAAATCGTATTCGGCAGAAGATATTTTTGAATTCAATTTAGTTTATTGTGATGCAATGGTTCAGCGAGTTATCAATAAATTAAAAAAAATCAATCAATGAACGCTATAAATACCACAATAGATTTAATCGGAGAAGACCATATTTCAACATCATTAGAAACGCCACTTCGTGAAGATGCTTTTGATATTGATGACGACCGTAAAATCGAATTGATACAAAGTCATTTCAAAGAAATAATGCATATTTTGGGTTTAGACTTAAACGATGACAGTTTAAGCGGAACGCCACACAGAGTTGCAAAAATGTATGTGAAAGAGATTTTCAGTGGTTTAAATCCCGGAAATAAACCCGAAACAAAACTATTTCAAAATAAGTACGAGTACAACGAAATGCTAATTGAAAAAGACATTACATTATACTCCTATTGTGAACATCATTTTGTGCCAATTGTTGGGAAAGTACACGTTGCATATATTTCTAATGGACAAGTCATTGGATTATCTAAAATAAATAGATTAGTTCAATATTATGCCAAACGACCACAAGTACAAGAACGCCTTACCAACCAAATTGCGGAAGGTTTAAAACAAGCCTTGCAATCTAACGATGTTGCTGTAATTATTGATGCGACACATCTTTGCGTTTCTTCTCGTGGAATCAAAGACACGAACACAAGTACAATTACAACTCATTATTCTGGAAAATTTCAAACTGAAAAAACTAAAGCAGAATTTATATCTTTGTCAAAGTAGCACTAAGAATAAGAACGAATGCCTAACAGCGGTTTGGCAAAAGTGGCGGTTTAGTGCTTCGTATGACAGTTTTTCGTTAATTTGAAGTGTGTGCTTCGTATGAACATTTGTGGTAAAATCGACACCATCTCAAAGCAGCGGGACGTTACCCAAAACATTATGAACAAACTCCCACTAACACTGATTTATTCAAGACTTGCTATTGGAATTGCCATAATTTTTTTGAGCGCTTTAAAGATTGAAAACTATAAACTTATTGCAATAATCTTATTCACAATTGGCTTATTGACTGACATTTTCGACGGTATAATAGCAAGACGACTTAATATTTCTACACAAAAGTTAAGACGTTTAGACTCGACTATCGACCAAGTTTCTTTATTTCTTTTGCCATTGCGACCTACATCCAATGTCCGGAGTTTTTTAAAGCAAATTCTTTGAAGTTGATTATTCTTTTTGGTTTTGAAGGCTTGACCTATCTTGTTTGTTTTTTGAAATTCAGAAAGGAAATTGCAACCCATTCTATTGGTGCAAAAATTTGGACTTTATTTCTTTTCGCGACACTTGTACAGATAATTTTACAATCCCAATCCCCTATTCTGTTCAATATTTGTTTTTGGTTTGGACTGCTGACAAGGCTTGAAATTATAGCCATTATCCTGACTTTAAAACAATGGACGAATGATGTACCCTCATTTTATCATTCATTACAACTTAGACGAGGAAAGGAAATTAAGCAGCACAAAATGTTTAATGGATAAAAATTACAAAAAAAACCTAAACCTTGCTTT
>JAEMQE010000196.1 GCA_022758945.1 Lentimicrobium sp.
GGGTTTTACGGAAGCAAGGAAAAATTTGATGCTGCCAATAAATCCAATCTGTTGTCGATTCAAACGGGTGTTTATTATCCATCGATTGGGAAATCAAATCAGGAAATTGCTGCTTTGAGTCGCAGTCGCCACCAATCGCAAGGTTTTGGAAGTACTGGCGCTCGGGGAGAAGATACCGAATATTTAGAGCAAATAAATGGTGCGATTTTAAAAGATAAAACTTCAATTTTCGAAGGAATTGATACAACTTGGAATCGTGTAAAAGGAGGGAAACCCATTGGCGAATTGATGACCAAAATTGCTTCTGAATTCGATTTTGAAAACCCTTCGGCGAGTATTCCAGATTTGACGAAAGCCTATTTGATGATGCAATCTTTGGACGAAAATCATTGGAAAACCATAAAATCCGAAGAAATAAAAAAAACCATTGCCGCTTGCACTGGTTTATACCTTGAAGCGGTTGCCCAAAATCAGGAAGCAACGCCAGGAAGTAGTGTGAAATTGAAGCTAGAAGCAATAAATAGAAGTTCTATTACAATGAATTTGACAAGTGTAACCACTTTGCCAGATGCCAAAAACACACCTCAAAATCTACCATTAAAAAATAATATTCTACAAAATATTAATCTTGATTTGCAGTTGCCATCAACTATTGAATATACGCAACCCTATTGGTTAAAAGATAAAGGAACAGACGGAATGTATGCAGTTGCCGACCAAAAAAACATTGGAATTCCGGATGTGATTCGGGAAGTAAAAGTGGTTTTCAACATTCAAATCAATGGAATCGAAATCCCTTTTGAACGCACTGTTGTTTATAAATACAATGACGATGTAAAAGGCGAAATGTATAATTATCTGGACATTGTTCCTGAAGTTACCACGAGTATTCTTGACAAAGTTTCGCTTTTCAAAGACAACAAAAAGAAATATATAGCGGTTAAAATCAAGGCAGGAAAAGACGCAGTAACAGGTGATTTGCAATTGGAATTACCTGAAAACTGGAAAATTTTACCAAAATCTATTCCTTTTTCTTTGGACAAAAAAGGAAATGAACAAACCGTATATTTTGAAGTCACTCCGCCAAATTCGCCAGATGAGGTTATTGCCAAAAGCATTGCTATAATTAATAATAAACGATACGACAAAGAGCAAATCATCATCGACTTCAACCATATAACAAAACAACAAGTATTAAAACCTTCTGAATCAAAATTTATCAGAATGGATTTAAAAACTAAGGAAGAAAAAATTGCTTATATTATGGGAGCTGGCGATGAAGTTCCTAATAGTTTGGCGCAAATGGGTTATAAAGTTACTTTGCTCAATCCTGAAGAAATATCACCTGAAAAACTGGCCAATTTTGATGTGGTTATGACCGGAATTCGAGCTTATAATACGGTTCAGGCATTGGCAAATAAGCAAAATATCCTTTTTGATTTTGTAAAAGGAGGAAAAACAATGCTCGTGCAATATAACAATCCAAATGATTTGGTAACCGAAAATATTGCCCCGTTTCCGATGAAAATCTCCCGTGACAGAGTAACAGAAGAAAATGCAGAAGTTCGGTTTTTAGCGCCCAATCATCCTGTTTTAAATACACCAAATAAAATCACTTCAAAAGATTTCGAAGGCTGGAAGCAGGAGCAAGGATTGTATTATCCAAACGAATTTGACAAAGCCTTTACTCCAATTTTTTCCTCGAATGACAATGGAGAAACGCCCAAAAATGGTGCTTTATTAATCGCTCCTTACGGAAAAGGATATTATATTTACACCGGTTTAAGTCTTTTTAGAGAATTACCCGAAGGCGTTTCTGGAGCTTATAAATTATTGGCCAATATGATTTCGTTGCAAAATCCGGTGACAATGCCAGCACCAAATGTGAAGCCTTAAAAACTAAATTTATGGAAACAAAAAAAGTAAAAACTTGGAAAAAAAGCTACACTTGGGTTCTTGTGGCTAATCTTATTTATATTTTGATCTTTTATTTTTTAATGAAATTATATTCCTAGCCTATGCAATTATTCGACTGGATTGTACTTGTAGTAACCCTGCTTTTTATAGTAATTTATGGCGTTTGGAAAACTCGCGGAAGTAAGAATGTCGAGGATTACATTCTGGGCAGTAACGAAACGCCTTGGTACACCGTTGGACTTTCGGTTATGGCGACACAGGCCAGTGCTATCACTTTTCTTTCGACTCCGGGACAAGCGTATCACGACGGAATGGGATTTTTGCAATTCTATTTTGGTTTGCCTATTGCGATGGTGGTTATTTGTGTGACTTTTATTCCAATATACCACAAATACAAGGTTTTTACCGCTTATGAATACCTCGAAAAACGATTCGATTTAAGAACGCGTTCACTTGCTGCGATTCTTTTCTTGGTACAAAGAGGTTTGGGAACTGGACTTACTATTTATGCACCAGCCATAATTTTGTCGGCATTGTTGGGTTGGAATCTTACGGTAATGAATATTGTAATAGGAGTTCTGGTCATAATTTACACCTTTTCGGGAGGAACAAAAGCCGTAAATGTGACCCAGAAGCAGCAAATGTTTGTCATTATGTTAGGAATGTTTATCACGTTTTTCCTGATTTTACATTATTTACCTAATGATATGACTTTTACTAGCGCTTTGCATATTGCAGGTGCAAATGATAAAATGAATATAGTTAATTTTTCATTTGATCCGGAAGAAAAATATACGATTTGGAGTGGAATTACAGGAGGTTTTTTCTTGGCTTTGGCTTATTTTGGAACCGACCAATCCCAAGTGGGACGGTATTTATCAGGAAAATCAGTTCGGGAAAGCCAAATGGGTTTAATAATGAACGGATTGCTTAAAGTGCCAATGCAGTTTTTTATTTTGCTTACCGGCGTTATGGTTTTCGTGTTTTTCCAATTCAATCCGGTTCCTTTGAATTTTAATCCAAACAATAAAATAATTGTAGAAAAATCTGCTTATAAGAACGAATATCACGTTTTGGAAAAAAAACTGGAGGGACTTTCAGAAGACAAGAAAGTGATTAACCTATTGTATATTGACCAACTCAATCAGGATTATGACAATCCGATTCTTCGAAAAGAATTGGTGGCCTTATCCAGCAAAGAAAAAGATTTGAGAGATCGTGCCAAAGAAATCATCCTGAAAGCTGATGTTCACAGCGAAACTAATGATAAAGATTATGTGTTTTTTCATTTCATTTTGAATTATTTACCCAAAGGATTGATTGGGTTGTTGCTTGCCGTGATTATTTCCGCCGCAATGTCTTCTACAGCTTCTGGGCTGAATGCTTTGGCATCGACTACAGCCATAGATATTTATAAACGGAATTTAAAAGAAGAAAAATCAGAAACGCATTATGTGAATGCTACTAAATTTTTCACCTTGTTTTGGGGAATTGTAGCCATACTTTTTGCCAGTATTGGAACCTTGTTTGAAAACTTGATACAATTGGTCAATATTGTGGGTTCTATATTCTACGGAACGGTTTTGGGAATATTCCTTGTGGGTTTTTATATTAAATACGTTCAGGCCAAAGCTATCTTTTATAGCGCCGTTATTAGCCAAATTACCATTTTTATAATTTACTACTATGCCATTTTTATTTACCCAAGTGGCGAAGAAAAATTAGGATATTTGTGGCTTAACTTTATAGGAGCGATGCTGACCATTGGATTGTCAATCATTATGCAAGCAATGGTTTATAGAAACAAAACTTCTCATTAATACAGTAGCCGAGATAAGATTTTAAGGAAAGCATTGTTTTCCGAAAGAACAATGCTTTCTTATTATTGCGGTTCATTGCTGTTCTACTGCAATTATGGTGGGAATATGGTGGGAATATGTGTAAGTATAAGGAGAAAGACATTACCTTATATTTATGAATTAAATCGGTTTATGAATTTCCCAATATTCTTTTGGAGAAACTATTTTAGTTTCTTTATATGTTGGAAATATAAAATCCGTCGTGTTTCCAGTTATTACAAAATCTGCCAAACATTCGTCTGCAAGTTCTAAAATCATATTGTCATCAGTATCAGAAATCAATTGCAATTTAATTTTCGGCTTAAACATTGTTGCTTTGGTTTCTATTTCTACAAGGAATGCTTCTGCTCTTGAAAAAAATCCTGAAATCTTGCAAACTTTTCTCTTCTTAAAACATTATAATATTCAGACGGTTAATTTCTTTGAAACACACATTTCGATTTTGTCTTCAATAAAAAGTTCGGTTAAGATTGTATAAGGATAGCTTTTCTGAATTAAAGAGGAAACGATTACGTTTGTATCAATTACGATTCTTTGCCTCTTTTCTAACCGCTTTTACTTCGTTCGTAATTTCGTCCATTGTCATTTTAGAAAGCCCGTATTTTTCAGCAAGTTCGATACATTTATTCAAATTTTGTCGGGTTAATTCTTTGCTTACTATGTCCACAAAATCAGTAAAATTTAGTTTACTGTCTTTTATTCCAAATTTGTTAAATTCTAAATCTGATATTGATACACTTAATGTTCTCATTTTCTTTATCTTTTTTTAAAATTACAAAAATAATTTCATCCGTTTATTTTTATTTGATTTTTAATGAAGATGGAACGCCCACATTTATGTTCTTGTGTGTTAAAATAAATTCCGTCTTGGGCGTTTCATTTTTAATTTATAGTTTCCTCTTTTTGCCTTTTTTTGTCTTTCTGCAAATGGTATATAAAAACTATCTTTTTGTTTTAGAATTAACACTTTTTTATCCTGTTTCAACTTTAATTTCACTCTTTTCTTGTAAATAGCTGATTATTTGAAATAAACAACTTTGTGACAATTGTTACCAAAAATATAATTTACTAACTAAATAGCAAAGAAATGCAACTTTTTCGTTTTTTTTTTTTTTTATTTTA
>JAEMQE010000095.1:0-3260 GCA_022758945.1 Lentimicrobium sp.
ATAAATATTTATTATTCAATATATTCTGTAATTTTATAGGAACGATTTCCAATGAAAAAAATTGTAGTCTTATTTTTCCTATTCCTCTTTTGCTTGCCTGTTTTGGGACAAGAGGGTTTTCTGTTTGAAAAAGGGATTGATAAAGTGATTATTCCTTTCAAATTCATCAATAATTTAGTTTTTATTTCCATAAAAGTCAATGGAGTTGAACTTAATTTCTTACTGGATTCCGGTGTAGAAGAAACGATTCTTTTTAGTATGGAAGACAAGAAAGAGGTTAGTTTTTCTAATGTTGAAAAAATTACGTTGCGTGGTTTAGGCGAAGAAGAATCTATCGAAGGATTAAAATCGACTAATAATACTTTAGAAATAAAGGGTGCGAAATCTTCAAATCATCTTTTATATATCGTTTTAGACCAAAGTTTTAATTTATCATCTCATATAGGAATTCCCGTAAATGGTATTATTGGGTATAATTTTTTGAAAACTAATTTGGTGGAAATCAATTACGAAAAAAAACGAATTACGGTTTATAGAGATAATAATAAAAACAGAAAAAGAATTGAAAGAAAATTCCAAACGGTTCCTATCACTATCGAAAGATCAAAACCCTATATTGCCAGTAGTATAGTTATAAATTCTGTCGAAATTCCTGTAAAATTATTAATAGATATTGGCAATAGTGACGCAATTTGGCTTTTTGAAAATAATAAAAAGTCAATAAAAATTCCTGCTAAAAATTTTGAGGATTATCTTGGAAAAGGTTTTAGCGGCGACGTTGAAGGGAAAAGAGCGCAGATAGCAAAGTTTACAATTTCAAAATTCGAATTTTATAACCCCATTATTGCTTTCCCGGATTCGTCTTCTATTAAAAATGTGAGAATGGTAAAGGATCGTGCAGGTTCAGTAGGATCAGAAATTTTGAAGAGATTTTCAGTAGTTTTTGATTATCCAAACCAAAAAATGTTTTTAAAGAAAAACAATAATTTCAGTGCTCCATTTACTTATAACAAAAGTGGTGTCGAATTGCAACATTATGGTCTGCAATGGGTTCAGGAAACTGTTCGTCTGGAGACGGTTCCGCTGATAAAGTCAGACAATCTTTCTTTGAACCAAAATAATGCAGAAAATAATTTTAAATATAAATTTGTTTTAAAACCAATTTATATAATCGCAAATGTTAGAAAGAATTCACCGGCTGCAATAAGTGGGCTGCAAAAAGGAGATATTTTGGTCAGTATTAATAAGGAACCTGCTTATCAATTTACTTTGGAAAAAATTAATTTACTTTTAAAATCAGAAGAAGAGAAATGGATAACTTTTGAGGTTGAAAGGAATAGCCAACTTATGAAGTTCAAATTTCAATTGTTAAATGTGTTATAAAAAAAGAGCTTCTTGATTGCCAAGAAGCTCATTGTGATTTATGAATAAGCAAAATCATTATTTTGTAATTTCTAAATAATTTAGTGGCACATCTAAAAATTCTTGATAACTGGCACTAGATGGTGGGCCATCATTTAAGTATGAATGTTCAGCAATTCTAATAGTTAATTTTCCACTTGTGGTTTCTGTTCCAACAACAATATCTCCAATTTTATAGCATTTTTCAGCAAGTCCAACAACACCTCCAACAGTTACGGTTGCACAATAGGGTTTTGTAAAAACATAAGTTTGATTAGTTATTGTTTGGTCATTTGCACAACTTACTAGAAATAACAAAAATAATGGGATGCAAAAATTTAGAATTGTTTTCATACTTCTTAAATTAATCAGCAATAACGTCACCTTTTATTTTTAGCGGAATTCTACCGGCTTCATAATTCACAGCATTCGATTCGACAGTAATGGTTTTTCTAATTGGACCAGGAATCATACTGTATTTTACGTCAATTTTTCCAGATTTTCCGGGCATAATTGGTTCGTTTGGTTTTGTGGGAACCAAACAGCCACAAGTAGAAAGCACATTGGTAATAATCAATGGAGCATCACCTGTATTGGTAAATTCAAATGAACGGATTCCATTATCCCCTTTTTTGGTAACGGTGCCATAATCTATCGTATTGTCTTTTGCTTTAAACTCAATTTTAGGGCCATTTTGGGCAAAACCAAAACTAGTTATTAACACGATTGCTATTAAAGCGGCTATATTTTTCATTTTAAAATTTTTATAAGTAAATATACTTTTTTTAATTACAGAGACAAATTTTTATTTCTCTTTTTATACTGTACTTAATTATTTACTTTTGTTCCCAATTCCAATTACAAAAATCAGACCAAAGCTAAATTTTGGTTTTAACAGTTGCTTTTTATGACAATTCCTGCACAATTTGACGCCAAAACTATTGAAAATAAGTGGTATGACTACTGGATGAAGAATAATTATTTCCATTCAGAACCTGACCATAGAACACCATATACCATCGTGATTCCTCCACCAAACGTGACCGGAGTTTTGCATATGGGACATATGTTGAACAATACCATTCAAGATGTTTTGATCAGAAGAGCACGTCTTAAAGGCTTCAACGCTTGTTGGGTTCCTGGAACGGACCACGCATCCATTGCAACGGAAGCCAAAGTAGTAGCCAAATTAAAAGCCGAAGGCATCAACAAAAATGATTTAACACGCGAAGAATTTTTGGCACACGCTTGGGAATGGACTGACAAATATGGTGGCGTAATTTTGGAACAACTCAAACAATTGGGTTGCTCTTGCGATTGGGATAGAACTAAATTCACAATGGATGCCGATATGTCTGCTTCTGTAATTAAATCTTTCGTCGATTTATATAACAAAGGATTGATTTATCGTGGCTATCGAATGGTAAACTGGGATCCGGAAGCAAAGACCACTTTGTCTGACGAAGAAGTAATTTATGAAGAACAACAAGGAAAATTGTATTTCCTAAAATATAAAATCGAAGGAAGTGAAGATTTCTTGACCGTTGCCACAACGCGTCCGGAAACTATTTTTGGAGATACCGCCATTTGTATCAACCCAAATGACGAGCGTTTTGCCCATTTGAAAGGGAAGAAAGCAATCGTGCCAATTTGCGGTCGTGTGATTCCAATTATCGAAGACGAATATGTTGATATCGAATTTGGAACGGGATGTTTGAAAGTAACTCCTGCCCACGATATGAACGACAAAGCTTTGGGTGAAAAACACAATTTGGAGATCGTGGATATTTTCAATGAAGATGCCACTTTGAATAGTTTTGGTTTGCATTATCAAGGGAAAGACCGTTTTGTGGTTCGTG
>JAEMQE010000095.1:3360-4880 GCA_022758945.1 Lentimicrobium sp.
ACTTTGAATAGTTTTGGTTTGCATTATCAAGGGAAAGACCGTTTTGTGGTTCGTGACGAAATTGCCAAAGAATTGGAAACAATTGGTGCTTTGGCCAAAACCGAAAATTATCTCAATAAAGTAGGAACTTCCGAAAGAACAAAAGCCGTAATCGAACCTCGTTTGTCAGACCAATGGTTTTTGAAAATGGAAGATTTGGTAAAACCAGCAATCAAATCGGTTTTAGTGGATGGCGAAATTAAATTGCATCCAAAACGTTTTGAAAACACTTACGCTCATTGGTTAAATAATATTCGGGATTGGAATATTTCTCGTCAATTATGGTGGGGACAACAAATTCCTGCCTATTTCTACGGAGATGGAAAAGAAGATTTCGTAGTAGCTGAAAATATCGAAGAAGCTTTGGCTTTAGCCAAAGAAAAAACCAACAACCAACAACTAACAACCAACAACCTTCGTCAAGATGTTGATGCTCTCGATACTTGGTTCTCCTCTTGGCTTTGGCCAATGTCTGTTTTTGGTGGAATTATGGATCCTGAAAACGAAGATTTTAAATATTATTATCCAACAAATGATTTAGTTACTGGTCCAGATATTTTGTTTTTCTGGGTGGCGAGAATGATTATTGCAGGATATGAATATACTGGTAAAAAACCATTTACGAATGTGTATTTGACAGGTTTGGTTCGTGATAAACAAAGACGCAAAATGTCGAAATCATTAGGAAATTCTCCAGAACCATTAGAATTAATCGAAAAGTTTGGGGCCGATGGTGTTCGTGTAGGCTTGCTTTTGAGCGCTTCGGCAGGGAACGATATTATGTTTGACGAAGAATTGTGTAACCAAGGAAAAGCGTTTACCAATAAAATTTGGAATGCTTTCAAACTGATAAAAGGTTGGGAAGTTTCGGATTCAATTCCACAACCAGAATCTTCTAAAGTGGCGATTGAATGGTATGAAGCCAAATTGCAACAAACGCTTTTGGAAATCGAAGACAATTTTGAAAAATACAGAATTTCCGATGCTTTGATGGGAATTTACAAACTGGTTTGGGACGATTTCTGTTCTTGGTTTCTCGAAATGATAAAACCAGCGTATCAACAACCAATTGACAGCGTGACTTTGGCGAAAGCCATAGAAATGCTGGAAAACAATTTGAAATTATTACATCCGTTTATGCCGTTTTTGACTGAGGAAATTTGGCAATTGCTTTCAGAAAGAACACCAGAAGAAGCTTTAATCGTTTCGACTTGGCCAGAAATGAAACCATTTAATGCCAGCTTGATTTCAGATTTTGATACTACGATTGAAGTAATTTCAGGGATTAGAACCATCAGAAAAGATAAAAACATACCGTTTAAAGATGCTATTGAGCTTAGAATTGTAAATAACGATAAAACTTCGACATATTTTGATTCGGTGGTGACCAAATTAGGAAATATCAGTTCATTAGAATATGTTTCAGAAAAAGTAGAAGGCGCATTATCGTATCGTGTAAAATCGAATGAATATTTTATTCC
>JAEMQE010000222.1 GCA_022758945.1 Lentimicrobium sp.
TTGACATATGTTTGTATTTATACTTACAGACAAACTTAAATTAACAATGATACATATGGAACATAACACTGTTAATAATCTTCATATTTGGTATTTTAATCTTTAAAAATTAGTTTTATTAGAATATTATTCTAAATTAGTTTCATAAATTTGTACAAATAAATATTTTTTCCTCAAAATGAATCCACAATTAGACACTATTGACCTTCAAATTCTTGATTTGTTGCAAGAAGATGGTCGCATTACGATCAAAAGAATGGCAGAAATTTTAAAGCTTTCAGCAACACCTGTTTTTGAAAGAATAAAAAAAATAGAAAAAAACGGTTTCATAAAAAAATATGTTGCCTTATTGAACGAACGTAAACTTGGTCTGAAACAAGTAATATTTATCAATTTAACTTTAAAAGAACATACCCGAAGTTATTTAGAAAAATTTGTTAAAGAAGTAAAGGAATTTCCAGAGGTCATAGAATGTTATAGAATCACTGGAAATTTTGATTTTTTAATAAAAGTATTGGTAGAAGATATTGAGAGTTATGAGACTTTCATTTTGACAAAACTTTCATTGCTGTCAAATCTTGGTAATGTACAAAGTCATATTGCACTTTCTGAAGCCAAAAACTCTACAAAAATTAAATTAAAATAAAGTTAAGCAATATTCTCCAATCCACCCGGGAATGGTCTGTAAGCATAATAATGCAAGACTTCTTCTATCGCCATTTTTAAAGCTTCGTTTATAGGAAGCATCGTTGTTGCCAGTCTGTAATCAATTTGGGATAACTGCATATAATAATCGGTAAAAATAGGCACGTAAAGTCCTTTGCTGATGGCTTCTTCGGTGTTGTTGAAATTTTCTAGTTGGTCTTCTTTTATGATTTTGCAGGTAGCTAATCGGAGTTCGCCGTATTTGTCTCTGCTGGCGGCATAGCCAAAAAGGCGGCAAATTAATCCGCGATAGCGATAGTTGCTGCAGCTTCCGTTGTGTTCTTCTAAAAAGGACAAAGGTCGGTAAATATGGCAGGTTGAAATCGAGGAGTTGTCTAATTCTACTAACATTTCTTCGGCTTTACCATTCAAAAATAAATGCAATGCCCAAGGTAAAAATTCCAAAGGCGATGCATCAATGTCGGGTTTGGAACAGCATTTACCACAGCCTATAAGACAATGCAAACTAGTTTCGGATTTGAAAGCAGTAATTTCTTTTTCAAGACGGTCAAACAATTCTTCAACCTTCCGAACCTTAAGTTCTATCGCCATTTTTTTTTGGTAAGGTAGTCTATTAAAAATGGCTAATGGTATAAAGTAGTTTTACTTGCGATTTGATGGGTGGTTTTTATTTTTTATATGTTTCAATATTCCAAAAGCAGAAACAATAGTCCAACTTCCTTCTAAAATGATAAAGGGCCAATAGTTCATTAAAACTGAGGCTAAACAAGCCAATCCCGCTCCAATAAAATTCATTTGTAAATAGACTACACTGTCTTTTTCAAGTTTGTTATTTAAATTTAAAAAGTAAGCGACCAATAAAATGGTTACTCCAATAAATCCGATTATATCTGTTGTTGTCATTCTTTTGTTTTTTAATTTGAACTGTAATTTCAAAAGTAATCATATTTCCTCTTGTTTGAAATTTGCAAATTTATTTAATAGAAATAGGCTTTATAAATTGTCATCATATCTGCTAAATAGATTCAATAAGTGTCTTCAAATTAGCTAGTTTATTCTTATATTTAGAGTAAATATCAAAGCTATGAAAAAATTATTTTTTCTGGAAATTCAATCAATTTCAAGAGTTATTTTGTTGATTGCGTTGGTTTCTTCCTTCTCTGTTTCATCCCAAACTTTTACCGACAGTAACTTACCAATTGTTATTATTACAACAGATTTAGACAGCAACAATCAACCGTTAGAAATACTTGATGATCCCAGAATTTTGGCAAGTATGAAGGTAATCAAGCATCCAGATGGAAGCAGGAATTATCTTTCGGACGCCAATACAGCAGCATTTTTAAATTATAATGGTAGAATTAATATAGAAATTAGGGGTTCAACTTCGCAAACATTACCGAAGAAAGGCTACGGGTTGACTACCTTAAAAGCGGATAATGTCAGCAACAATAATGTGAGTTTGTTGGGAATGCCAAGTGAAAACGATTGGATTTTGAATGGATTAGCATTTGACCCATCGCTAATTAGAGATTATTTGTCTTATAATTTATCGAGACAAATTGGAGAATATGCTACTCGAACCTCTTATTGTGAAGTCGTGATTAACGGAGAATATAGAGGATTGTATTTGTTACAGGAAAAAATAAAAGCAGGAACTGGCCGAGTTAATGTTCTGAAAATTGCCACAACGGATATTGCTGCTCCTAATGTTACTGGAGGATATATTACAAAATCCGATAAAACTACCGGTGGCGATCCAGTAGCTTGGACTATGAGTTCTTATGCAGGATGGTCTGATTTTATTCACGAATTGCCAAAACCTGCGGCAGTTACTTCAGGACAAAACACTTACATATACAATCAGTTTTTGAATTTAGAAACCACCTCGCATACTAATAACGTTGATTTAATTACAGGCTATCCTTCTGTTATAGATATTCCATCTTTTATCGATTTTATGCTTGTCAATGAGTTGGCCTCTAATGTTGATGGGTATCAATACAGCACTTATTTTCATAAAGACAGAGCGGGAAAATTAAGGGCCGGCCCCATTTGGGATTTCAATTTAACGTATGGAAACGACTTGTTTCTTTGGGGTTTTGACAGGAGTCATTATAACATTTGGCAATTTGCTAACGGAGATAATGAAGGCGCTAAATTCTGGACAGATTTATTCAATAATCCAACCTATAAATGCTATTTGTCTAAAAGGTGGAACGAGCTTACGCAGCCCGGACAACCTCTAAATTATAACAGCATAGTGCAATATATTGATGAAACAGAGGCTTTAATTAGTGAAGCCAAAGTTAGGGAAGAGCAAAAATGGACAACCGATGTTTATCCGGCAGTTCATTTTCCGCCAACTGAAATCAGTGATTTGAAAACATGGTTATCGAATAGAATTTCTTGGATGACGACTAATTTAGGATCTTTTTCGGGATGCAATACTATATCCATTCCGCAACTTGTCATTAATAAAATTAACTATAATCCGCCGGGAGCGACATCTACAGAAAGTGATAATTTAGAGTTTGTGGAGATTAAAAACACAAGTAATGCGACTATTGATTTGACGGGAATTTATTTTAAAGAATTGGGATTGAATTATCAATTTCCAGCCTATTCATCAGTTCTCGCTGGAAAAAGTATTTATTTGGCCAGTAATTTGGCTGCTTTTCAAGCAAAGTATGGGATTCCTGCTTTTGGACAATTCACAAGAAATTTATCCAATAGTTCTCAAAAAATTGTGCTAGCCGATGGTTTTGGTAATACGATTGATTCCGTTGAATATTTTGATGCAGCACCCTGGCCAATTGCAGCAGATGGAGCCGGAAGTTATTTGCAATTAATCGATACAACATTTGATAATAATTTGGCCTCAAGTTGGATAGCATCATCTAATAATTCGCTGTCAACTTTGTCGTTTGATGATACTACTACAATTGATATTTATCCAAATCCAGTTACTCATTTTTTAAATATTCACACTACCAAACCAATGAGTGGTATTAAAATTTTTGATGTTTCAGGCAAATTAATATATGATTTAAAACAAAAATCGGAAACTATAAATACTGATTGGAGTAACTATTCTAATGGAGTTTATTACATTTCGATTTATGATGACAACGGATTTATCACTAAAAAAATAATTAAAGAATAATTTTAAAAATATATTTTTTACTTCAAAAAATATATTTTTAAAATATATAAAAATATATCATACCTTTGTTTATTAAATTTACAAAAATGATAAACAATGTTAAGTCGGTTTTTAGTATAAAAGATTTAGAAAATCTTTCGGGTATAAAAGCACACACCATTCGAATTTGGGAAAAAAGATATACTATTCTGGAACCAATGCGGACAGATACTAATATAAGGAGCTATGATTTACCTAATCTGCAAAAGCTTTTGAATGTAGTATTATTAAACAATTATGGGTATAAAATTTCCAGAATTGCAGAATTATCAACTGAAAAAATCGCCATTCTAGTTAGGGAAATAATATCTGATAAAAGTTCAAAAAATCATGCTTTAAATGCTTTTAAGGTGGCGATGATTAACTTTGATCAGGCTTTATTTTTCAATACTTATAACAGTTTACTTTCCGAAAAAACATTTCGAGAAGTTTTTTATGAAGTCATTATTCCGCTGATGAATGAAATAGGTTTGTTGTGGCAATCCGGAACCATTTCTCCAGCTCAGGAGCATTTTATTTCTTTTTTAATTAAGCAAAAACTTCTGATAAATACGGAGAAAGTCCAGATTCTTGAACCTACAAGAAACGATAAAGTTTTCGTTTTATATCTGCCTGAAAATGAAATTCATGAGTTGGGGTTGATGTATTTGAATTATGAAATTTTGTTAAACGGTTACAAAACAATTTATCTTGGCGAAAGCGTTCCAATTGAGAGTTTAAAGGACATGAAAAATTATTTTGACAATATTGTCTATATTTCCTATTTGACCGTTCAGCCTACAAAAGATGCTATTGATGATTATATAAATGAAATTTCAGCCAAAATTATTGATGCTAATTCACAGATTTGGTTCCTCGGAAGAATGACTGAATTTATTAATACTAAGAATCTTCCCGACACAATTTCTATTTTTAATTCTATTTCTAATTTAGTCCAAGAATTATAATTTATTGTTAATATTGTTATTTTGTTTAATTTTTTTGTATATTTGCT
>JAEMQE010000254.1 GCA_022758945.1 Lentimicrobium sp.
AGCTATTTTCCCTTTGTTTTCTAATGCCTTTAGCAAGCGAGAAACTACAACTCTAGAAGTATGTAAGTCATAAGCAATTTCCTGATGCGTAGCATGAATTTCATTGGAATGATTAATTTTAGCTTTGTCATTTAAATAATTCAACAATCGTTCATCCATATTCATAAAAGCCAGATTATCAATTGCTGATAACATTTCTTTTAAACGATTATTGTAACTATTAAAAACGTAGTTTCTCCAACTTTTATATTTGCCTAACCACTCTTCCATTTTAATAACCGGAATCATAATTAATTGCCCCTTGGTTTCGGCAACAGCTCTGATTTCGCTTTTGGTTTCTCCTAAACAACAGGCCATTGTCATCGCACAAGTATCCCCTTTTTCAATAAAATACAATAGCAATTCCCCTTCGTCAAAATCTTCTCTCAATATCTTGACGGCCCCTTTTATCAACAAGGGCATTTTCCTTATGGAATCACCATAATCAATCAAAATATCTCCTTCTTTAAAATCTCTTAATAATGAAACTTCAGTAATTTCATCAATTAATTTCTCTTCAAATATAAATCCGTAAGTCTGTTTGAGTAAGTCTTTCATTATAAGTCTGCCGTTTATTGGTCGTAAATTTCGCTAAAAATTTCCACTTTAAACAGAAAAATCACAAAACACTTTGTCTCAAATTTGCATTTTGAATGTTTTTTATTGAATTCCCAATGATTTTCAAGGAAACTCCATTTTTATTTAAAACATTTGGTTTTATGTAACAAAAGCTACAATAGGCTATGATATGTTTTCAGAAATTTGCATCATAATTAACACAAATAATAATCTACAGATGAAAATACTTATAATAGGCGGAGTTGCCGGAGGCGCAACTGCAGCGGCAAGATTAAGAAGATTAAGTGAAGAAAATGAAATTATAATTTTCGAAAAAGGGGAACACGTCAGTTTTGCAAACTGTGGTCTGCCCTATCATATAGGTGGTGTGATTGTGGAACACTCTAAATTATTACTACACACTCCCACTTCTTTAAAAACAAGATTCAACTTGGATGTTCGTGTTTTTAATGAAGTTTTAAAAATAAACAAGGAAGACAAAACAGTCGAAGTCAGAAACATAATTACAAAAGAAATTTACACCGAATCCTACGATAAATTGTTATTATCTCCCGGTGCAGAACCTTTTAGACCCAATATTCCAGGAATTGATTCGGATAAAATAATGACACTCCGAAATGTAGCCGATATGGACAGAATCATTGCTAAAACCAAAGGTTTAAAAAATATTGCCTTTGTAGGTGGTGGTTTCATAGGTTTAGAAGTAGCCGAAAATCTGGTTGAAAAAGGATTCAACGTAACTGTCATCGAGTTGGGAAACCAAGTTATGGCTCCGGTTGATTATGAATTTGCTAAAATGGTACAACATCACGCTGCTGCAAAAAACCTAAATATTCTTGTAAATACAGGTGTTGATGGCTTTGTAGACAAAGGCAATGAAATTGAATTAAAACTAAATAATGGCAAAACTATTCTGGCCGATGCAGTCGTTTTTGCCATTGGCGTAAAGCCTGAAAATGCTTTGGCGAAAGCCGCTGGATTGGAAATAGGTGTTACGGGTGGAATTGCCGTGGATGAGTTTATGCAAACTTCTGATCCAAATATTTATGCTGTGGGCGATGCTGTAGAAGTTTCGCATTATATCAATCAAGCCAAAGTGCTGATTCCATTGGCTTGGCCAGCAAATCGTCAAGGACGAATCGTTGCCGATAATATTACTAGAGGGAACAAAATTTCCTATAAAGGAACTTTGGGAACTTCAATTATAAAATTCTTCGACCTGACTGTTGGAGCAACAGGACTCAACGAAAAACTATTAAAACGCTACAATATTCCGTATCGAACTGTTACTGTAACCCGAGGCAATCACGCCAGTTATTATCCCGGCGCTACAAATATTGTTCTGAAAATGAATTTTGGAGAGGACGGCACAATCTATGGAGTTCAAGCTTTAGGACAAGAAGGAGTTGACAAACGCATCGATGTTATCGCGACAGCAATCAAAGGAAATTTGACCATTTATGATTTACAGGAAATTGAGATTGCTTATGCACCTCCTTATAATTCGGCCAAAGATCCTGTAAATATTTTGGGTTACGTTGCCGAAAATATGCTGAACGACGATGTAAGATTCATTAATTATGATCAATTAGACGACTATCTTGCGACTGAAAAAGCAATTCTGATTGACGTGAGAACCAAAACAGAATTCGAAAACGGTGCGATTCCTAATGCCATCAATCTGGACTTAGATACTTTGAGAGAAAATCTGGATTTCTTTGACAAAAACAAAAAATATGTTATTTACTGTCAAGTAGGTTTACGAGGTTATTTGGCACAGCGAATATTGAGAAACAAGAATATCTATTCTGTGAATCTCAATGGTGGTTATGGACTTTGGAAGCCCGTGAATAGTTAGAAAAATTAAGTTCTGTTTTAAAGAAAACTCCTTTGTTACTTGGTAAGAATAAAAGGAGTTTTTTTATGCCCTAATTATAAATTAAATCATTCTCTTGGCAATAAAATTGTAGCGGTAATATGTTCTAAAACCTCAAAAGCCGTTTCTGCCATTTTATTTCCTTTATTGTCCAAAAGTGGATTTATCTCAACAAACTCGATACAAACTACCTTATTGGTTTCAATAATTTGATCAATAATAGCGATGATTTCATATTGGTCAAAACCTCTTGGAACTGGCGTTCCGGTTCCGTAAGAAATCAAATCGCAATCCATAGAATCCACATCAAAAGAAATATATAAAATATCACAATTGGAGAGTTTGTCCAAAGCTTCTTTGACACAAGTCTTAAGTCCGCGATAGCGAACTTCGTCCACTTTATAATTTCGGATTTTTAGTTTTTCAATTTGTTTGTTTTCGGCTTCTTCCGTATCACGAACACCAAAATACACCAAATTTTCTGCTAAAACTTTAGCTCCTTTGCAGCCAATATTTTTCATTTCTTCCCAATAGTGTTGGGTTTCAGGAGCCAATTCGTTTATTTGACAATCCAAATTATCATCGGCAATTGCTGCCGCTAAAGGCATTCCGTGGATATTTCCGGAAGGCGAAGTGTAAGGCGAGTGCAAATCGGCGTGAGCATCAATCCAAATAACGCCTAATTTTTGTTCAGGATAAACGGCTTTAATTCCGCTTATCGTTCCCAATGCCGAGGAATGGTCGCCAGACAAAACTATGGGGAAAAAGTTAGCTTCCAGATTTTTCTTAACCGAAGCACAAACTCGAGTACATTGTTCTGCAACATGCTCTATTCTTTTGGCAAACGTACTTCTGTTTTTGTCATAAACCGATTCGTTGTGGGTTTTGACATCTTCAAAAGGAAATTGGTTAAAATAATCGCTATTTTGATTGATAGCGGCAATTTCAATTGCATCAACTCCCATATCAGAACCTCTGGTTCCAGCGCCAATATCAGACCGATTCTTTATTAATTTTATAACTGGTTCCATACAATTCTATTGTCTAAAATCATTCAAAGCCCTTTCAATAATGGAAAGACAATCATGAATTTGACTTTCGGTAATCACTAATGGTGGCGCTAATCTGATTTTGTTACCGTGTGTTGGTTTTGCCAATAAGCCATATTCACTAAATTTCATGCAAATATCCCAAGCCAAATCAGAGTCTTCTCCACAATTGATAACGATGGCGTTTAGCAAACCTTTACCTCGAACTAGAGTAATTAAAGAATTTCTTTGGGCAATTTCGTTGAGTCCTTTTCGTAGAATAATTCCTAAACGTTCCGCATTTTCTGATAATTTTTCTTCACGAATTACTTCAAGTGCTGCGATGGCAACAGCAGCAGCTATTGGGTTTCCACCAAAAGTAGAACCATGTTGCCCCGGTTGAATCACATTCATAATTTCATCATTTGCCAAAACTGCTGAAACTGGATAAACGCCTCCGGAAAGTGCTTTTCCCAAAATCAAAATATCAGGTTGCACATTTTCGTGGTGTACGGCCAATAATTTTCCGGTTCTGGCAATTCCGGTTTGCACTTCGTCATCGATGAATAAAGCATTATGTTGTTCACAAAGTGCTTTGGCTTTCGCCAAATATCCGTCGGCAGGTACATAAACTCCGGCTTCTCCTTGAATAGGTTCTACCAGGAATCCGGCAATATTGGTTGTTGATTTCAAGACTTTTTCCAAAGCTTCAATATCATCATAAGGAATTTTAATAAATCCAGAAGTAAATGGACCAAAACTTTTACGGGCACTTTCGTCATTCGAAAAGGAAATAATGGTCGTGGTTCTTCCGTGAAAATTGTTTTCGCAAACAATAATTTGTGCTTGATTTTCAGGAATTCCTTTGACTTCATAAGCCCATTTTCGGCATAATTTAAGAGCAGTTTCTACGGCTTCTGCTCCGGTATTCATTGGCAACACTTTGTCAAAACCAAAATATTTGGTTACATATTCTTCATAATTTCCCAATTGGTCATTATAAAAAGCACGGGATGTCAAAGTCAGCGTTTGAGCCTGTTTGATCATTGCATTCACAATTTTCGGATGACAATGTCCTTGATTCACCGCAGAATAAGCTGAGAGGAAATCGAAATATTTTTTACCGTCCATATCCCAAACATAAACACCTTCACCTCTTTCGAGAACGACAGGTAATGGATGGTAATTATGAGCACCATATTTATTTTCTTTTCCTATCATTGCTGATGCTTTTGAAGAAAGAGTTTGATGTATTAGTTCCATTTTAGACAGTTTTTAAAATTATCGAATACAAAAATAATAAAATATTTTATTTTACAATAAAAAATAATAATTT
>JAEMQE010000072.1 GCA_022758945.1 Lentimicrobium sp.
TATATTTTTGTAAGAAAATAAAAACATAATTTATTATAAAGAATGGTATTACATCTGTAAATATCAGAAAAAAAAGAATTCAAACAAGCAGAGATGTGGCAAAAAATATTATTTTTATAAAAATTACTACTTCTAATATAATGGCTACAAAAATAACATCAAATAAACCGAAACCTTCAGCAAAAAAACAATCTGGAAGTTTTATGAGCAAAGTAACCCCTTTTTTGTTTAAGGTTTTCTTATGGTTTCTTGGAGTCTCAATATTTTTCGTGGTACTTTTTAAGTTTGTACCCGTGCCATTCACTCCTTTGATGGTGATTCGCGTGATAGAAAATAAATCAGCAGGGAAAGAAAATTATTTTAATCACGATTGGGAACCTATTGAAAACATCTCGGTTAATTTGCAAAAAGCAGTAATTGCCAGTGAGGACGGTTCCTTTCTTACTCATAGTGGATTTGATTTTACTGCCATGCAAAAAGCCTACAAAAGCAACGAAAGAGGCCGAAAAATAAAAGGAGGAAGCACCATTTCGCAACAAACGGCAAAAAACGTATTTCTTTGGCAAGGAAGAAGTTATTTACGCAAGGGCTTGGAAGCTTATTTCACCGTTTTGATAGAGTTAATTTGGGGCAAAGAACGCATTATGGAAGTCTATTTGAACAGTATTGAAATGGGCAACGGAGTTTATGGAGCACAAGCTGCAACAGAGCATTGGTATCGCAAAGACGCCTCAAATCTAACGCCACAGCAAGCTGCCGGAATTGCAGCCATTTTGCCCAATCCAAGAAGATATTCTGCCACAAGTTCTTCTTCTTACATCAATAATAGAAAAGCTAAAATTGTTCGAATAATGGGACATATAGGTAAGATTAAGTATTAAAAAATATCGAAAAATTCGCAAATTAATATCCAATAGCAGAAAATAATTTGCGAATTTGTGGTTTAATAATTTTCTTCTAAATATTAAAATTTAATCCCAAAACGATATTTCTTCCAATGTTTGGAATTCCATCGGTTTTCAAACGCGAAAGATGAGCAATGTATGTTTTGTCGAACAAATTATTGCCGTTTAAATTAAAGTCAAAAGCTGTTTTGCCCATTTTTATTTTCCCTCCAAAACCAAGATTTACTAAAGTGTAGCCATTTGATTTCGTCTCGAAACCACTCACATTATTTTGATTAAAAGTGGAAGAAACATTCAAGGAAGCAAATCCATCTTCTAACCAGTTTTTAATTTTAAATTCAGTTCGAACAGTGTTGTTCCAATTGTTTGCAGGAATTAAAGGCAAAAAATCTCCATTTTGTTTTTTGCCGGTAACGGTTTCAAAACTACTTTCAAAGTGCAACCAATCTAGTGGATGCGGATGAAAATGCAATCCTATTTCACCACCAAAAAGATTGGCATTATTCTGAACATAATCAAAAACATCGAAACCATTAATTTGTGTTCCCGCTGGTGAAGTATAGATGTAATTGTTCACATTATTATAAAAACCATTGGCAAAAAACTCAAGATGGCTGTTTTTATATTCTAAATTCAAGTCGGTTTGCACGTTTTGCTCCGTTTTCAAATTTGAGTTTCCAATTTCATATCGATTGGTTCCTTCGTGAACTCCGTTTGAAGTTAATTCGGCCAAGTTTGGCGCTCTAAATCCAGAAGCCAAGTTGGCTCGTAAAATAAAATCTTTGGCTAAATTTGTTTTGTAACCCAAAGAAGCATTAAAGCTGTCATAGGATTTATCCAAAGCTTCAAATGAACCTTCGTCACCAATAATTCCGTGGCTTTCGCTAGCAATTTTTCGATTGTCAAAACGGATTCCTGCTTGAATTACATTCGATTTCCATTCGTAATTTCCTGTTCCGAAAATTCCAAAGTCATTCGTTGTGGCGTCAGGAATTAAATACTCTTCACCAGAATTTTTGTTGGTTTGGTTCATTCCTTGAATTCCAAAAATAGATTCTATTTTCCCTAGTTTTGGCAAATGGTACTTTGCATCGTAATTAAAAGTATTCAATTTCATATGCAAAACAGCAATATTTCCTTCGGCTAATTCGCTACGATTATTAGCGATATAACCCAAATCGACATCTAATTTGGAGTTTTTAAAGAAAAATATATTGTTTAAACTTAACAAATTATTGTCAATAGCTTGGCTTGGAAATGCTGTATTCTTGCTTTTGGTTTGTTCGGCAATACCATTTTCAGGAATTCCTAAATCTAATTTATTGAAATTATACCTGAAAACACTCGAAAATTTAGAATTGCTATAACCAATTCCAGTTTTGAAATCGGTTTCATTATAACGGGTATTGGTCACGCGATTTCCATCCGGAATGGTATAATCGGAATGGGTGTCATAAGTTCCTCTTACAGAAAACTTCCAATTTTCGGTTGATGTTTTCAGTCCTAAAGACGAATTACTTCCTAAAGTATTCGAGAAAAATTTCTGACTGAAATTTGTTTTAAACGTATTGGCTTCGGCAAATTTCTCTGGATTAAAATACAAAACGCCACCTAATGCATCCGAGCCATAAAGTAAAGAAGCGGGACCTTTTATGACTTCGACACTTTCGACACCTGCATCATTTAATCCCAAACCGTGCTCATCGCCAAACTGCTGATTTTCTAATCGAACTCCTTGTGAATAGACCAAAACTCGATTGCCACTCAACCCTCGAATAACAGGTTTTCCTATAGAAGTTCCCGTCGAAACTTGTGAAACGCCTGGAATTGTTGCTAATCCTTCGATTAAAGTTGCCATTCCTTTTTTCTGTAATTCTTTGATGCTCGAATGTTCGACTTTCATTACATTTTGCGTTTGTATTTTATTGAAAGCAGTCGAAACAATCACTTCGTCCATTTGAAATCCAGTTTCGTCAAGTGAAATATTTAGCGTAGTTTCTTTTTGTTGAACATTGATGGTTTTATTTTGAGTTGTAAATCCAATAAATTCGAATGTTAATTTGACTTTTCCATTAGGAATATTCGTTAAAGTATAGTTTCCATTTTCGTCCGTTGATGTTCCGTTGTGTAATTCTGGCGCATAAATCGAAACTCCTATTATAGGTTGGTTTTTCTTATCGGTTATTTTTCCCGAAACTGTGTTTTGAGCGTGTAGAATAGTTGAAAACCCTAGAATTAGGGTAATTATGATTTTTTTCATTTGAAATTATTTTATTGTTAAATAGAAAAGGCACACAAAAACTCTGTGTCTTTGTGTCTTTGCGTAAATTAAACAATAAAAATAGGCGGAGCTCGAAGCGCAAAAAGGCTTCCTTTGAAGAATTGGGTAATTTCCCTGGATTTGTAGAAAGAATATCCAGAAGGAATGTTTATTTTTTTGAATTCAAAATGGTGAATTTCTGTAGAAACAAAACTGCTTAAAGTAAAATCACAAACAAAACAACGATCATAATTATGGTGTTGATGGGTTATTTCTTTACTGGAATTGTATTTATGATTGCAAACTTCTTGCGAAAGTTGTTTTGCCAAATGTTCATAGCTATGAAACGATTGAAACAGCATTGAAAACAATACTGCAACCATCAAGAAATAATTTAATAGGACAAATTTCTTTTTCATTTGCTGCAAATATAGAAATTGCAAATAAAAAATCCGGCTAACTTTAACATTTTTTAAAGGTAGTCCGGATTTTATTAATGATTTAAATTGATTTTACACCAAATTGTGTGCTACTAAATATTCAGCGATTTGAATGGTATTTGTTGCAGCTCCTTTTCTTAAATTGTCAGCAACAATCCACATATTCAAGGTGTTTGGCTGGCTTTCGTCACGACGAATTCTACCTACGAAAACCTCGTTTTTACCTTCGGCATATCTTGGCATTGGATAGGTAAAAGTATCTAAATTGTCTTGAACCACAACTCCATCAGTATGATGAAGAATGTTTCTTACTTCGGCAACATCAAAATTATTGCTGAATTCCACATTCACAGCTTCACTATGTCCACCAACAACTGGAACACGAACAGCTGTAGCCGTTACAGCAATACTATTATCGCCTAATATTTTTTTGGTTTCATTAGACAATTTCATTTCTTCTTTGGTATAACCATTGGCTTCAAAACTATCGCATTGTGGAATACAGTTTCTGTTTATTTTATATTTATAAACCATATCGCCTTCAATTCCTGCACATTCATTTTCGAATTGTTGCACTGCTTTTACACCAGTTCCAGTAATGGATTGGTAAGTAGAAACAACCACACGTTTGATGTTATATTTTTTGTGTAAAGGTGCTAAAGCCAAAACCATTTGTATTGTAGAACAGTTTGGGTTAGCTATAATTTTATCTTCTTTAGTCAATTCTGAAGCGTTGATTTCAGGAACGATTAATTTTTTTGTTGGATCCATTCTCCAAGCGGATGAATTATCGATAACTGTTGTTCCAGCTGCCGCGAATTTTGGTGCCCAATCTAATGAAGTTTGTCCTCCTGCTGAGAAAACAGCAATTTCGGGTTCCATATCTACCGCAGTTTGTAATCCTACAACAGAATATTTTTTTCCTTTGAATTCAATTATTTTTCCAACAGATTTTTCAGAAGCTACAAGAATTAATTCTGTGAACGGGAAATTTCTTTCTTCCAATACTTTTAACATTATTTCGCCAACCATTCCAGTGGCTCCTACAACTGCAAGTTTCATATTATTTATTTTAAATTTTAGTTCTAATTTTGAGATACAAAAGTATGGAATAATCAAATGAAAACAAGCGTGTTCACAAAAAATAACAAATTGTTATATTTGTAACAAATAAAAGAACCACGCTGTTGAGCGTGGTTTAGTTAGAATATATAATGTAGCGGAAATTT
>JAEMQE010000218.1 GCA_022758945.1 Lentimicrobium sp.
AAGCAATCTCACTTTTAATTTATGATATGTCAATCAATTCAACCAATTTCCCTGTCAGACTTTTCCTGGAATATTGCTGCAAACCAACAGCATTGGATTGCAGTTTTCCTTCCAAAAATTGATTGTAATAGCCCAAAAGTACACTTTTTAGTTTCATCTTTTCGGAATAGTCAAAAAATACGCCTGTATTGGTATTGGTAATGATTTCGGCAAAGTCGGAACCGCGAGGACCAATGGCAATAATCGGTCTTCCGGAAACCATATATTCGAATAATTTTCCAGGAATAATGCTTTTGGTATCTTCGGAATTGATTTCGATTAGCAGCAACACTTGTGATTTTCTTTGATGTGCAATCGCTTCGGAATGCGAAACATATCCCAAATTATTCAAATACGGATTCAATCCAAATTGAGCAATAGTTTCCAATACTTCCTGACTCACCGCTCCTATTAATTTTATTTCCAAATGTTTTTTAAAATCAGGAATTTCATTTATTAATTCTACTAAACTTTCCCATAACATTTTAGGATTCCTTTCAGAAAGAAAAGAACCAATATGCGCAAAAGAAAATTTAGTGTCCAATGCTTCTTTCACTACATTTTCCGTGTCATAACCATTCGTGATAACGGCAATTGGCCTCGTTGTAATGGCTTGAAATTCCGTTTTTGTAGTATTGCTCGTTACGATAATCGTATCGGCAGAATTCAAAACTTTATATTCTAAATCTTTGTGTTTTTTTGCAGCATAATTCGACAATCGCAAGGATTTATGGTAACCAATGGTTGTCCAAGGATCCCGAAAATCAGCAAACCATTTTACGTTCAATTTATGTTTTAATTCTAATCCTATGAGATGCAAACTGTGCGGCGGTCCCGAAGTGACAATTGTTTCAATTTCATTTTCCAAAATGTATTTCTCCAAATATTCAACCGAAGGTTTTACCCAGAAAACACGTGCATCTGGAATAAATAAATTACCCCGAATCCAAAGAAAAACTTTATCCAAAAAAGATTGTTTTTTTTGGTTTGGAATAATTCCCGAATTCATTTTCTTGGTTTTGTTTTTCGAAAGAAACGAAGCCAGTTGGTAGGGTTCAAAGATTTTATGCTTCAGAATAATGGCCTTATCCGAAACTTCTTTTACTAAGTTCTCATCAACAATAGGATACGTTGGATTCTCTGGAATATAAACAATGGGCTGAACATCAAAATCAGGTAAATATTTGACAAATTTCAACCAACGCTGAACGCCTGGCCCACCAGCTGGAGGCCAATAATAAGTTATGATGAGGAGTTTTTTTAGTTTCAATTTTAGAATTTTGTGATATCGAATTATAAATCTCTATTTAATTTTTCAAGTTCTTCAATATCTAACAAATCTTTTGGACGATTAGCTGCTTTTTTGGCAATGATTAGATTTTCATAATCTAAAAAATAAACTGGAATATCACTAATTTCTGTAATGTATGCTTTTTCTAAAAGTTGTTCAAACGTGTTATTTTCTAAACCTTTAACGGAAGTCATAATATCTAATCGCAAATTAAAATTCAATGTAATATCTGTCCAACCAGGAATAAATTGCATTGTACTTATATTTTCAAAATCCCCTATTCCCGCCTGTTTTAAGGCTTCTCTTAAATTTCCCCTGTTTTCTAATGAGTCTTCAATAAAAATATCAACATCTCCTGTATTTCGTCCATAGCCATAGATATTTACAGCAAATCCCCCAATAGTTAAATATTTAACTTTATTTGCAGCCAAGTATTTCCAAATTTCTACTATTTGACTATTCATTAAATTATTTTGATATTTTTTTTGCAGTTTTCAAAAGATACGAAATTTCAATAATAGCCATCAATTTGTCAAAACGTTGTTGTGGTGACATTTTTCTAATTTCTTCTATATATCTGGCTTCCATTATAGAAGGATGAGCGTGATTCAAAGTAGTTGCTTTCATATTTTTAAAAATAATAAGTCAAATTTACAAAATTAACTTTATCTATTTTCAACTCTTTTTTTGTTCTCAAAATAAATTCCGCCAATTAACAAGAACAACATTCCTATGGAACTGATAAGCGTAATCATACTTCCCGTTTGTATCACTTGAGGTTCAAATTTAAATTCTATAGTATGTTTTCCTGCTGGAACTTCCATTGCTCGTAAAACATAATCTACAAGAAAATGATCAGTTTTTTTGCCATCAATATAGGCATTCCATCCTTTTTCATAATAGATTTCGGAGAAAACAGCCAAACCTTTCCCTGAGTTTTCAGAGGTGTATTTCAAGTAATTCGGTTTGTATATGTCTAATTTTATGGTTCCGCTTGTGTCCCAATCCTCTTTTAAACGTGCACTTTCTAATTTTGAACCAAAGTGATGAACGTTAAAAACCGCTGTAATTTTAGTATCCAAATGATCCAATGATTTCATTACATCGTCTGGCTTATTTACTAATTTTAAATCCTCCACAAACCATGCATTTCCATTGGCATTCGGATTTTGAACGGGGAAAGAATTACCTGTAGAATCGGTTTGAATTATGTATTTTACATTCAACATATTGAGAATCTCAATATTGTTTTTTGCAATTTGGTAATCAAATAATTGTTGCATTCTTCGAGGTTTCACGGCGCTGTAACCTCCAATTGATTTATGAAAATACGAAGCTCTAGCACTTGATAAATTACCTGCAACTTCAAAAACTCTATAATGCGTCGTGTCTTGCAAAATCTGTGCGTCAGCAGGCGTTTCCTGAAAAGGAACCTCAACTTCTCTTTTACTTACAAAATCTTTGGCCGAAACATATTTTTTATCCACAAAAAACAAATCAAAAATCATCAATAATCCCACTAAAATGATAGCTGTATTTTGAGCAAATTTGTTTTTGATAAACAACCAAAAAACTCCTGCTACAAGCAAAATAAAGAAACCGGAACGCAACAAATCGGCTGAATAAAGTGTCATTCTATCCGCTTTGAGTGCATCTACAAAACCAGGTCCGTAGCTTTCTCTGAAATAACTGTCGTTAGCTCCTGCAAAACTGAAACTGCTTTTCAATAAAAACAATCCAATAATAATTCCAAAACCTACCGCGGCAGATTGCCACAATGCTTTGAATTGAGCCTCTTTTTCCAATTTAAAAAAAGACTGCAATCCCATAATAGCCAGAACAGGAAAACACAATTCCAAAATTACCTGTATTGAAGAAACCGCTCTAAACTTGTTGTACATTGGAATCGTATCAATGAAAAAGTCCGTCAATATGGAGAAATTTTTCCCCCAAGAAAGCACTAATGCAACGATGGCTCCGGAAAGAAATACGTATTTAATTTTTCGTTTATCCGCAAATAAGGCCAAAATCCCCAAAAAGAAAACCACAATCCCAATATAAGCCGGTGCAGCCACAATAGGCTGATCGCCCCAATACGTTGGCATTCCCGAAACAAAATCATTGACTTGTGCTTCCGGAACTCCCTGTCCCATCATAAATTCATACATCTTGCTGTCTTTCCCAAGTGCTTCACTATTCGAACCTCCAAAAAGTCTTGGCGCAATCAAATTGAAACTTTCGGCAATTCCATAACTGTATTCCGTGATGTAATCGTGAGACAAGGCACTGTTTCCAACGCTTTTTGTACCATCAGCATTAAAAGTCAATTCACTTTTTCCTCTTGTGCTGAAATTGGCATATTCGGCTGTGGCCAATAAGTTTGTGGCATTGGCGCCAATAGCAAAAATTCCGGCTATAGCCAAAACGCCAAAGGAAGTCAACAATGATTTATATTCTTTTTCTTTAATGGCTTGGTAAATAAAATAACCAGACAAAATCAGCAAGAAAATTAATAAATAATAGGTCATTTGAAAGTGGTTGGCATTCAATTCTAATGCAACCGCAAACATCGTCAGCAATCCTCCCCAAATATATTTCTTCTGAAAAACCAATATAAAACCGGCAATAACAAGTGGCATATAGCCAATTGCATGGGCTTTGGCATTATGCCCAACACCCAGAATAATTATCAAATAAGTAGAAAATCCGAAAGCCAGCGCCCCAAAAAAAGCTTTGAGCGGATCCACTTTTAAAACCAATAATAAACCATAAAAACCAAGAAAATACAAAAACAAATAATCGGCTGGACGAGGTAAAAACCGAATCGCATCATCCATCATTCCAATGTAATCGTGAGGATATTTGGCTCCCAATTGATACGTTGGCATTCCGCCAAAGGCTGAATTTGTCCAATAAGGCTCTTGATGTTCCGAAGCTCTAAAGTCATTTTGCTCCTTTGCCATTCCGGTATATTGCGCAATATCCGATTGTAAAATTTGTTTTCCCTGCAAAACAGGATAAAAATAAATAAGGGAAATGAATACGAATCCAAGTAGGACAAAGGCGTGCGGATATAACTTTTGAAGTTGCTTCATTAAATGGGTGTTGGTTTTGGTTTGGGTAAATTTAATCTATTTCTTCGTAATCAACATAATCTCCCACTTTTTTGGTTTCGCGAGTTTTTTTAGCATTTGCAGTATCGATAATGATTTCGTCGTTATTTGGCGTTTTATACCAAGAATTTCCTTGAGCATTTTGTTGCTGTTGTTGAAAATTTGCTCCCGCTTTCTCCACTACTTTTTTAACCAATAAAGGCAAAAACAATCTTGCCAAAAACTTAAATGCGTAATACACAAAATAGATAACTAAAATTGTTTCTACAATATTACTAAGTCCAGCTGTTTGCATAATTTGAATAATTTTTGGCAAAATTAACAATTCCATCGTTCAAAATTAAAATATCATTCTTAAATAAATA
>JAEMQE010000264.1 GCA_022758945.1 Lentimicrobium sp.
AGGAAAGTTTACCCAAAAAACCAACACAAAATATCGCAGATAAAAAATACGGTTTCTTTCAATCGGACAAGGAATTTTTCCAGGATGTTGCTTCGGAATTGGGGATGATTCCAAATAAAGATGGAAAGGATATTGGTTTCGAAAGACATCCCTTGGCGTATTTAGTTGAAGCCGCCGACGATATTTGTTACACGATTATCGACTTTGAAGACGGCATCAATCTAGGATTAGTTTCCGAAGATTTTGCTTTGGAATATTTAATAAAACTGGTCAAAGACAGTATTGATACTAGTAAATACAACACATTAACCACCAAAGAAGACCGAATAAGTTACCTCAGAGCTTTAGCAATTGGAAGCTTAATAAATGATGCTGTGAAAGTTTTCGTCGAAAACGAAGAGGCAATTTTGCAGGGAAGATTTCCACACGCTTTGACCGACAAAAGCAAGTATAAAGTTCAAATGGACGACATCATCAAATTGAGTGTGAAAAATATTTATCAAAGCCGCGAAGTCATCGAAAAAGAAATTGTGGGCTACCAAATTATTCAAACCTTATTGGATAAATTCATTACCGCTTTCAACAATAAATTCAATGGGAATGCGTCCAACTATGACAAATTATTATTGAAAATGTTACCCGAAAAATTCTTGGAGGAAAAAGAAGATTTGTATAAAAGACTTTTGCATATTTGCCATTACGTTTCCCTTTTGACCGATGGGAATGCGTTGGAATTATATGAAACCATCAATGGCAGGAAAACGAATTAAGTTTTAAAAAACATAAACCATTCCAACACCAAGTGATTGTTTTAGTTGCAATGTTGGGCCGCCAGCAACTTTAACGCCATCAATTTCTTCATAGGTTTTAACATCATCGTCATAAATAGCGTGTGTTCCAATGTTGGCGCTTACATATTGGTTTACAATTAAATCAAATTGCAATTTCCATTCCACATCAATATTCCCAAAATTATTAAGGTAATCAGAATACAAACTCAAACGGTTTTCCATAGTAATGTTTTTCCAAACTTCTTTTTTATAGTAGTTGGTTACTAAAAAGCCAAATTCTGTTTTTGATTGTTTGCCTTCAGAAATCAAATTTCCTTGCGTATCATAGATCGCTTTATTCACTCCAAAAGCACCTTGATTAGCTAAAGTTTGGTCTAATACTAAAGTGTTTTTTATTGTTATCGGAGAAATATAAACATCCAATTTCTTCTCTTTGTCAAAATAATCGGCACCGGCTCCTAAGAATGTATAAGCTGGAGCGAATGGTTTCGAAATTGGAGAACTGGTGTCAGGGTATTTATATCCGTAAGTAAATTGGGTGTTAAAATTTAATTTGGCTGAATAGTACCAGTTTGACGTAGTGTCATCTCTATAGCCAAAAGTAGAATTGAATCGTACTTCATCATCTGACTTTCTAATGGTTAGACCATCTTGTTTATTGATGCCGTATCGAACGATTAATTCATTGACCCATTTACTGTTTTCTGTAGTGTGTGTTCTTATGAAGTTCCCTTTTAATAAGCCTGCAATGGAACTAACTCCGCCAGCATTCCAATTTACAAAAGCAATTTCGTTTAGGTCAAAACCAACCGTATTTTTACTTTGCCAGGCCGATACGGGAAAAATAGGTAAAGGAAGACCTGTTTTTATTTTTCTTGTTGCTGTTATAGGAGCTGTAGGAATTGTTGTTATAGGTTTAAGCTCTGATATTGTAACTGGAGTTGTTATTTCTTGGGAATAACTATTTTTTGCAATAGCTACTGAGAATAGGATTATGGTATAATGTAGTAATTTCATTAACATCAATTTGTTTTAATAATGCGAAAATAATTCATTTCAATAGCTTGAAAAAAGGATTGACAAACTTTTAACGTCAATTTTACAATATTGTTGTTGTTCTTCAATAGTTCCTTGTTCGATAAATTCATCAGGAATTCCAAGGATTTTTACTATTGAAGTATAATTATTCTGTGCTGAAAACTCAAGAATAGCACTGCCAAAACCACCTTTTGTCACGCCATCTTCAAGGGTAATTATGGTTTTAAAATCCTTGAAAATGCGATGCAATAATTTCTCGTCCAAAGGTTTTACAAAGGCAAAATCGTAATGAGCAATGGTTTCTGGATTATTCATTTTGGCTAAAGCCAAAGTAACATTATTTCCAATGGTTCCATTAGACAAAACTGCCACTTTCGTTCCTTTTTTGAGGCAATTCGCTTTTCCAATTTCTATTTTTTTGTATGGTTTTTGCCAATCCATAATTTGACCACGACCTCGGGGATACCGAATCGCAATAGGATGATTCAATCCCAATTGAGCAGTGTATAAAATGTTTCGCAACGCAATTTCATTCAATGGCGAATAAATAATCATATTAGGAATGCAGCGCAAATAAGCCAAATCAAAAACACCGTGATGTGTTGCTCCATCTTCGCCAACCAGTCCAGCTCTGTCCAAACAAAAAATTACCGGCAAATTCTGCAAAGCCACGTCGTGAATGACTTGGTCGTAAGCTCGTTGTAAAAATGTGGAATAAATATTGCAGAAAACTACCATTCCTTGCGTCGCCATTCCTGCCGAAAGTGTAACTGCATGTTGCTCGGCAATACCCACATCAAAAGCGCGTTTTGGGAAAGCATCCATCATAAATTTCAAGGAACTTCCCGAAGGCATTGCTGGTGTGATTCCAATGATTTTTTCATTGGCTTTTGCCAAATCCAATACGGTTAAACCAAAAACATCTTGGTATTTTGGGGGAAGATTCTCCTCGGATTTTGTGTGGATTTCTCCTGTGCTGGCATCAAATTTTCCCGGAGCATGGTATTTTACCTGATCTTCTTCGGCTTGTTGTAAACCTTTTCCTTTTGTGGTTATGATGTGAAGGAATTTTGGTCCTTTTACCTTTTTGAGACGTTTCAATTCCTTGATAACGGCAAAAATATCATGACCGTCAATAGGTCCTGAATAATCAAAGTTCAAGGATTTAATCATATTATTCTTCTTCGGATTTTTTCCTTCTTTCACGGCAGTGAGATAATTTTTCAAAGCACCAACGCTCGGATCAATCCCGATGGCATTGTCGTTGAGAATGACCAATAAATTAGCATCGGTAACGCCAGCGTGACTCAATCCTTCGAACGCCATTCCAGATGCGATGGAAGCATCACCAATAACTGCTATATGTTGTTTTTCGAAATCGCCTTTTAAATTGGATGCAATTGCCATTCCTAAAGCTGCCGAAATCGATGTCGAGGAATGGCCTACACCAAAAGCATCATAAATACTTTCGCTTCTTTTTGGGAAACCAGAAATTCCGTTTAGTTGACGGTTGGTGTGAAAAATTTCTCTTCTTCCGGTCAATATTTTATGTCCGTAGGCTTGATGACCTACATCCCAAATCAATACATCATTGGGTGTGTCGAATACATAATGCAAAGCAATCGTAAGTTCTACAACACCAAGGCTGGCGCCCAGATGTCCTTCTTTGACAGCCACAACGTCAATAATAAAATCACGCAATTCTTGGGCTAACTGAGGAAGCTGGGCTTCGTCGAGTTGGCGTAAATCGGTGGGATTATTGATGTTTTTGAGTAAATTGTCGGTCATAAAGCAAATGTACGAATTGAATTCTTATTTTTGTAATTATGGAAAACCCTTTCACCGACGAATATTTTATGAAGAAAGCCTTGCAAGAGGCAGAAATGGCTTTTGAAAAAGACGAAATTCCCGTTGGTGCTGTAATTGTAATTGACAATAAAGTCATTGCCCGAGGCCATAATCTTACCGAAATGCTCAATGATGTTACTGCTCACGCCGAAATGCAAGCTATTACTGCTGCTGCCAATTTCTTGGGCGGAAAATATTTGGTTGGTTGCACATTATATGTCACATTGGAACCTTGCCAAATGTGTGCTGGCGCTTTATACTGGAGTCAGATTTCTAAAATTGTTTTTGGAGCCAGCGACGAACATCGTGGTTTCGAGAAAATGGGAACACAATTGCATCCAAAAACCACAGTTGTTCGAGGTGTTTTGGCGAATGAAGCTTCGGAATTGATGAAGCAGTTTTTTGCGAAGAAAAGAAAGTGATTTTTAAGATTAAATAATGTTGTAATTAATATTTTTACAATTTTATTTGGTTTAAACTATCAAGGATTAAGTTTATTGATTTCAATTAAGCAAAGAGTTCTGCTTCTAGTTTTTTAATTTGAATATAACAGAAACTTATGATTTAAATCCCTGTCAATATGATTTGAACAAAATAAATCAAAAGAAAATAGTTTTGAACTAAAAAGAATTTCAGTTTTTCTTCCATCTTTTTCAAGTAATTTATTTATTCCGTCAACACAATCTTTAATATTACCTTCCAGTACATAGCCAACTAAAAAACCATCGCAGTTTTGGTATTTACCACCTGATAAAAAATTATTCATTCCTGTGTCAATATATCTTCTTTTTAAATGTGAATCAGAAGACTTTAGATTTTTGGCTTCTACAAAATAATCATATTCGTTGCCGCTCCAAAAAACACCAAACTTGAAATCTATCCTTGACTGTTTTGCTGCAAAACCTTTTGTGTAAAAATTCATTTTTTCATCAAACAAATGATTTTCGACTTGAGAAGATATTTGCCATTTCTTCCTCTCAGGATTTTTGTAAATAAAATTATGAAGGATTGCTGAAATATCGTTTTCATCTAAAGAAATGGAAACTGAACCTTCTAAAATTGATAAATTGTAAGCGTCTATAAACAAAGTAATGCATCGCCAGGGCAAACTCATACTTTTT
>JAEMQE010000283.1 GCA_022758945.1 Lentimicrobium sp.
TTAGCCTGATGGAAAAGCAAAATCATAATTTCCTGAACCACATCTTGGGCTTTGTCTTCATCGACAGAATTGTTCCTTATATAATGAACGACTTTGGGAACGAACTTCTTATATATAGATTGAATGATTGCCGAATCATTATTGGCAAGTCCATCAATATAGATTTGGTCTGGATGAATAGTAGCATTGGCCATAAAAAAACTTTTTTTCGAAATTAGTAAAAAAAGGGGTAACAAATTTAAAACCGAGTTGATATAACGGTATAAATCAATAATTGACGCTTTAAACTTTTAGATGATGAAAAAGTTGAAAAAATTAGGAATCAATTTCATTATCAAACTTTGGACATTAATAACCCGATAAAAAAATAATTCAAAATAAAGGGTAACAATTAAAACGGCAAGTTGATATAACAATGAAACGAGAATAAAAAAAATAAAATTCAAAATAAAGGGTAACAATATCAAACCCGAATTGATATAACAACAGAAAACAATAAATAACCAATTTTAAACACTAGAAATTATGAAAACAAATTTTAAAACCATCGGACTTTTAGCTTTAGCGACAATCCTTTTTGCAAGCTGTACTAACAATGAAAACACAACTCCAATTCCTCCAACAGCAGCAGCTTTCAAAGGAATTAACGAAAATGGACTCAAAAAGAACACTCAAAGTTTTACTGCAACAGCCGGAGCTGGAGTAATTACACTTACATCTGCAAAAGGAGTAGTTATCACACTAAACGGGAATGCACTGACCAAAAACGGAAATCCTGTAACTGGCGCAATCGACATTACTTTTATTGAACTTTTCGACAAAGGAAATATGCTTATCTCAAACAAACCTACAATGGGAGTTATGCCTGACGGTAAAAAAAGTTTACTAAAATCCGGAGGCGAATTTTTCATTAAGGCCTCTCAAGGTGGTGTAGATTTGGTCTCAAATGGTGGAATCCAACTTCAAGTTCCCGCAAATTTAACAGGAACTATCGATACCGAAATGCTTTTTTGGGCAGGCGACACAAAAGATGAAGACAATCTAGCTTGGGTAAATCCTCGAAATGCAGCAGGAACCGGAGGACAAAAAGACGGAAATGTTGGCTTTGGTCAAACCAGTTATAATGTAAGTTTTGGTAGCTTTGGATGGACGAATGTCGATAAATTTTACAGCGATCCTAGACCCAAAACCACAATATTAGCCAGCGTTCCTACTGGATATAACAACACCAATAGTGCTATTTATTTGTCTTATGACGGCGAAGGTCAAAATGCTTTAGCCAAATTAGATACTTACAATCCAACCACGCTACAATTCAGCGAACATTACGGTCAAATTCCAATAGGATTAGCTTGTCACGTGATTTTTGCCACCGAAGATAACGGCAATTGGAGATACGCAATCAAAGCTGTAACGGTTGCAGCAGGTGATGTTTACACCTTCACTCTAGGCGAAACAATCGTTGGAACCGAAGCCCAATTAGTAGCCGCAATAAATGCAATACAATAACCTTAAGATATAATATTTAGAAAAAGTGGTGATTTGCTCACCGCTTTTTTCTATTTTTAAAAAATATATGACAACTATAAAAACCATACTTGTAGATGATGAAATTTTAAATCTTAAAAATTTAGAAATCATCTTGAATGAAAATTTTCCAGAAATAGAAATTTTAGGATTATTTCAAACTGTAGAAGATGCAAAATCATTTATTGAAAACAATGCTATCGATTTGCTTTTGCTGGATATTTCGATGCCAATAGAAAACGGTTTCGATTTGTTGGAGCATTTTCCAGTTAGAGATTTTCAGGTAATATTTGTCACAGCTCACGAAGAGTATGCCATACAAGCTATTCGGGTTGGCGCTGTAGATTATATTTTAAAACCAATTCTTATTTCGGAATTGAGGATTGCTGTTGCTAAAGTTTCAGAAATTTATAGCTTGATAAAAAAAACCGATGCTGCAAACAAACTAACTCTGACTTACGAAGGCGGAAAATCAATTTTAAATTTTGATGAGATTTTATACTTAAAAGGTTTCGATAATATCACTACAATTTACCTCACAAAAAACCGAAAACTTACGGTTGCAAAAACATTGAAACATTTTGAAGATATTCTGGAAAAGGGCTTTTTTAGAATTCACAAATCGTTTATTGTAAATCTGAAATTTGTGTCCAAAATAGTGTCAAAAGAAGCGTATATTCTGGAATTAAAAGAAGGAACTCAACTGCCAGTTTCACGCAGAAATTACAAACAATTAAACGATGTTTTAAAAAAATAATGGATGAAAAGAGCCTTTATAATTCTAATTTTTTTAGTTTTTTATTCGATGTCAAATGCTCAAATTCAATATAAATTCAACCATTTCACTACCGACGATGGTTTGCCAACCAATTCTATTTATTGTATCACCGAAGACAAAAATGGAATAATTGTTTTAGGAACAGACAATGGTTTGACTTTTTTTGACGGAAACATTTTTAAAACTTTAAATGTTAGAGATGGGTTGCTAAATCCTTACATTGTTGCGGTTACTAAAGATGAAAAGGATGTTTTGTGGTTTATAAATTATGGCGGCAAACTTCAAAAATTTGTAAATAACAACATCATTACAATACCCTTTTTAACAGAACAAAACAACTCGATTTTAAATGTAGATTCCAAAATTTATGTTTATACCACTCAAAATAGATTTTCAAATCAATCCTATTATTATCAAGTCATAAATAAAAAAAACGGTTCTATTTTTAAATCCAAAAACACAATTCTAAAAACCAAATTTGCTTCGCCTGTTTTTTGCCAAAACAATAAAGAGATTAAAATAATAAACAATAATTTAATTTTTGAAAATCATAAAATTGCCATTCCAAAAGACGTTTCATTATTGCATAAAGTGATTTTTAGAAAAAACGATGTTTGTCTTTTAGACGAAAATTATCTTTTTATTCTTGATTTCGACGGAACTGTTTTAAACAAAATAAAACTTCCAAATTCACTATCAAAAAATGCAGTTTATAAATATGATTTTATAACAGACAAGCAAGAAAACTGTTGGTTAAACATCCAAAACAAAGGGCTTTTTATTTTAAAATCAAACCTTTGGATTGCAATAAATGAAAATTTAGGATTAAGTTCAGCTGACAATATTAATTTCATTTACAATGATTCAAGCGGAAAAATTTGGATTGCGACCAACGAAAAAGGATTGTTTTGTATTCCAAATATTGACATTCAATTCATAAAATTCCCGAATGAGAATAATTATTTTAATGGATTTGCCTATTCGTTAGATAAAAACACATTGTTTTTTTCGTCGAAATTCAACTTATATTCTTTAGATAAAACAAACAATATCAAACCAATAAAAAGGTCAAAAGAGGAAATAAAGATTGACAACTTCAATTCAATTCCAGTGTTTTTTACTAACAAAACAAATCCGCCAACTTGGGACAAAAACACACAAATGCTTTTCGTTCAAGGCCGAGCTTTATTGAAATATGAAACGCCAATTAGTTATACATTATACGGAAGAAATAGTTTGCGTCATTACAACAATCAAATCGCTTCGCAGCCTGAATCACCTATTCAAGAAAAAATAAGAAGGGTGATTTTATACAAAAACGATTATTATTTCAGTAATTCTGAAAAAATAAATATCCGAACTTTTGATGAAAAGGAAATTAAAATTAAACGGGAATTAAAATTCAAGATTAAAGGATTTATTCAAGATTTTGCTTTCATAAAAGACACTATGTGGATTGCTACAGAAGGTAAAGTTTACAAAGCATTCAACGAAAAAATTGTAGATAGCATTTCATTCATCAACAATATTGCTGTAGAAAATATTAATAGAATAAAAACCATAAATGACATCATTTATTTATGGAATATGAATGGTTTGTTCGTTTTGAGCCCAAAAGGAAATAGAGTGCTTAACAAAAATAATTTCTTACCAAGCAATGATGTTTATAATGTAACGCAATTCAACCAGCAATTATTGGTTGCAACCAAAGATGGATTGGCCACAATAAATGCTGATTTAATTCTTAAGAAATCTAAAAAGACGGCTTTTAATATACTTTATAAGGCTAAAGTGGAATCTAGTATTAAAATTTCGTCTGACGAGGAATTGGTCAAACTAGAGTTTAAAATTCAAAATTTTGAAGCACCACAAAACCAAATAATTCAATATAAAATTGACCATTTGAATTGGACAACTACGCAAAATTTATTTGTGAATTTTCAATCCTTATCTTATGGAAAACATACCGTTTCTGTTCGGGTAAAAGATGTAAACTCCGACTGGACTACTCAAAATATTAGTATCAAAAAAGCTTATCCATTTTATCTAAAATGGTGGTTTATATTATTGGCAATTTTGTTTGTTTCAAGCTTAATATATTTAATTTATCACCATCAGATTGCTAAAATAAAGCGCAAGAAACAGCAAGAAATTACCACCAATAATAAAGTAGCCGAATTGCGTCAAAGTGCACTTTCGGCGATGATGAACCCACATTTTGTATTCAATTCGCTCAATGCAATTCAGTATTTTGTAAACAGTAACCAAAAAGAAAAAAGCAGCGAACATCTAGGAAAACTGGCGCGATTGGTTCGGTTGTTTTTGTCGCACGCTTCGGAACCTTTTATCAGTTTAGAAGACGAAATCAAGCGGTTGGAAATTTATTTAGAACTGGAAAAAGTGCGTTTTAACAATTTTGATTTCACTTTCAATATTGAGGATAAAATTGATGTTC
>JAEMQE010000038.1 GCA_022758945.1 Lentimicrobium sp.
TTTCGGGGTCAATTTCAACTTTATCTCCTGAACTTCCCATCGCATAAGCACACCATCCACCAAACTGTGGCTCGTAACCCGAAGGATTTTTTATAAAAATTTCTTTATTTGCTTGAGTAGAAAAATTGTAAGTTACGCCTTCATAAGTTGCCGCAATTGTTACTTTACCTTTGACGGCTTTCTTTTGAGTAAAGTAAGCAACAGGATCGTAACCTTGAATAGCGATTTTGTTTTCTAAATTGAAATGTGTTACTCGTTCGCTTTCGTTTTGCGCAAATGTACCAACCGAAATAAAAGCAACTAAAAGTATTAAAATTTGTTTTTTCATTGTAATTAGATTTAAAATGATATTTGGATTATTTCTTTAGCAAAGATATTATGAATCAAAAACACCATTTGTCAGCTAGTTTACAATAGTTACAAAATAGTTTATAATTAACTCATCGCCCTAGCAAAACCAACCGTGTCACGATACATTTGAGGCGAAACTTCAGCGTTGTTTTTAAAGAAACGACTGAAATAATGTTCGTCATCGTAACCTAATTCATAAGCGATTTCTTTTACCGCTTTGTCCGTTAGATACAATTCTCTTTTGGCTTCAATTATAATACGTTCCGAAATTAAATTGGTTAAAGTTTTATTGAAGTGATTTTTTGTGATTTTAGCTAATGCTTTTGGTGTAATATTCAATAAATCGGCATAATCACTGGCAGAATGTTTGGTTTTGAAATTGGATTCTATGTAGTCTTTTAAGTTTTGTAGAATAAATGGAGCTGAATTATCTTCTCCCTGTGAAAGCGTTTTTGGTTGCTGTTCTTTTTTTAATCTAGAAGCCGTAATGAGGAATATTTTTAAGTACGAAATCAACAATTCATACTGTGCCAATGCAGGGTTTTGCATTTCAATTTTCATTTGCTCCAGAACCATATTGAAGGTCGCTTTTGCCGAATCATCAATTATTACATACGGCGGTTCGTATATATTATTAAAAAGCACTCCATTGCAAGCTACTTCTTGATGATGTTTAAGGATGCAAAAAAAATCGGGATGAAAATGAATTGCCTTTGCTTCAATAGTTGCATCAGATTGCAACATAAAAGGCTGATATGGTGCAAATGCTAATAATTGATTTTCAGAGAAATCGTATTCCGAAAAATCAACTTTTACTTTACCATTCCCTTTTTGAATCCAAATCAAGGAGTAATAATTCAATCTTTGAATTTCGTTAAACGAACTATTATCATCAACCGAAAACAGTTTAAAAGCCAAATTTCCATTCTGCGGATTGATTAAAGTGAAAGTCTTTAAATCGGTCATAGTTAGTTACAATTTACGTTCGTTTTCATTAATTGGCAAATCGTTAATACTAGCAAATCGCTTGCGCATCAAACCATTTTCGTCAAATTCCCAATTTTCGTTTCCGTAGGCACGAAACCATTGCCCTTCGGAATTTCGATACTCGTATTCAAAACGTACAGCCATACGGTTTTCACGAAAACCCCACAACTCTTTTTTGAGTTTGTAGTCGAGTTCTTTTTCCCATTTCCCTTTTAAGAATTCTTTTACGGCTTCACGTCCGTTTATAAAATCGGTTCTGTTACGCCATTCGGTGTCAATTGTATATGCCAAAGCGATGCGCTCGGGATCTTTGCTGTTCCAAGCGTCTTCAGCCAACTGTACTTTTTGCAAAGCAGTTTCCATATTAAATGGCGGAAGTGGATGTTTTTGTTCTATTGGATTCATCGTGATAAAATTAAAAAGCAAACCAATTCAAGACGAATTGGTTTGCTAATTTATGAATTATAATGTTGGTGCTAACGGAAAATCTACTGGAATTTGTGTCAAGTTATGCAAATAGTTCATCGCCGTTTTATCACTTACTTGAAGAATTAAATCTACTAAATTTTCGTTTGTATAGCCATTTTTAAAAAAAGCATCTATAGTTTCTGATCCTGCTCTTCCTTTGTTTTCAGTAACATCAGCAGCTAGTTGAACTAGAGCATTTAGTTTAGCATCATTGCTTTTTCCTTTTCTAATGTCTAACAATTGCTCATCACTAAAACCATTCATTTTGCCTAAAACCAAATGGGCGCTTTGACAATACACGCAGCCGTTTACTTGGCTAACGATTAAGTTTACGGCTTCTTTTTCTTTGTTTGTCAAAGATGTTTTGGCATTTTGATACGCTAAAAATCGGCTTAATCCGTTATCAGAATAGGCGATTGTTGCATACAAATTTGGAACAAAACCTAATGCTTTTTGTAGGTTGTCAAAAATTTCTTGATTTGCTGGAGCAACTTCTTCTCTTGTAGGAACTGTAAATGTTTTCATCATTTTATTTTTTTAAATTTTGATTGTCGTTATTGACAGTACAAAGATGCGACAGCTTTAAAAGGTATAAAATGGATGATTGACGCAAGGTGATGGACAATTTTTCGTTTACAATTTATCTATGCTATTAAGTAAGGATTTCAAAACTAAAAGTAGTTCTTGTTGTGTGGTGAGATTAGTGATTTCGCCCAAGACATTCATTTTATTTTTTATTGAACCAATTGATAAAGCGGAATGTTTATTAGTGCTTGTCCCCAATGCTGATAATGTTAATAAAAGCGACGCCAAAGCTTTATCTCCTCCACTTTGCATTGTAGAAACGCTAATTACAGCCACAGGCTTATCGTTTAATTCCCCTGAAGAGACGAGCCAATCCAAAGCATTTTTTAAAACGCCAGGCACTCCAAAAGCATACTCTGGTGTTGAAATTAAAACAGCATCAGCTTCTTTAATTTTATTTCTAAAGCGAATTATTTCTGGAATATCTTCAGTGATTTCTGGATTGAAATGGGGTAATAAATCGATGCCTTCAAAAATTTCGATGGCAACATTTTGAGGAGCTATTTTTGCTGTTGCATTTAAAATGGCAGTATTTGAGGAAGTCAATTTTAAACTTCCTGATATAGCGATGATTGTTATGGGTTTCATAAATTTAAAATTTATTTGATTCGGATAATTTTTTTATTAATGCTGATTTCATAATTTAATAAAAAAGCCAGAATTGACTCTGGCTTTTTGAATCCTAATCTATTTTCGAGATTACATTTTTACTTTTACATTGGTTACTTTAGTAACATAAAAATGTCATTTCTCAATTAGTTTACAATTGATTAAAGAAATTTAAACTAAAACGAATATTTATATTGAAGTGCTAAAACAAAACTCCTTGTTAATCCGTCTGGTCGAATATCTCTCACTACAAAAGGTGTCGCCAGCGAAAGCTCTATACTTTTTTGTTTGTTGATATTGTATGCACTTATCAGGTTTCCGTTAATTGTTAGACCTTCTGAACCATCATAATTTATTCTTTTGCCAAAAACGTTTTCATAACTGTCTTCGCCAAGATGATAAATGAATAACACATTTGGCTTGAAGGTAAATTTCTGGTCTTTTGTACTCAAAGTATAAGTTGTTCTGAACAAAACATCGGATTTACGTTCGAATAAATTGGTAGTAGGAAAATCATTGGTTCCTGAAAATTCCTTGAAATAAGAGTTTTTGTTGTTGTTAAAAGCTGGAATTTGAACTGCGGCGTTAAAATCCCATTTTTGGTATTTAAAATTAGCCCCTAAAAACAAATCAAATGTTCCCAAACTCGATTGATAATCCAAAGGAAGCGAATAGCCATTTATCTTCAAATTAGAGGTCGTGAATGGAAATTTCCATCCTAATAATGCGCTCCACTGTTTCTTGTTTTTTTCTTCAAAAGTATATTTTCCAATTAAAAAGGCATCTCCAAATGCTCCTCGTTTTCCAAAACTTCCGCTCGCGGTAGAAAAAGTAACTTTGGTACTCAGTTCTATTTTTTCATTAATTTGTCTTGTATAAGAAATAAAAGGGGAAAAATATTTCACATCCGATTCGCCAGCACCAAAAATGGTAGCAACTTCTATATTGTTTTTGAAATTTTTATCCCCCGATTGAAATCCGTGCCCGATAGAACAAATTCCTGCATCGCTACAGCCTTGAGCAAAAGCGAAAGTTGTCATTAAAATTGTTGTAATTATTAAAAATGTCTTTTTCATAACTTTAATTTTTAACTAATTCAGCAACTGCAAAAAGGTGACTGTATTGTTGACAATGAATAAGAACAAACTTATAATCCTTTATATCAATGTTTTGTGGGATAGAATAAACAGTTGAAGAATTCAAATTTCCTAAATTAACAAAATCAGTTGGCGTATTAGATTTTGACAAATACACTTTTAAATCTGGCCCGCTAGAAATACTAAAGTTTTGTAATTCTAACTTGTACTGATTGTTATCTAAATAAATTTTCACCTGACCATTAACGTTTATACCAGAAGTTGGCATAAAGGAACCAGAATACTTTAATGTTGAAATGTCTTTCGGAATCGGAGTTTCTTGAATAACATCTTGAGTCAAATCTCCCTGAACTTCACAGGAAAACAACAACAAAAAAAGCGGCAGTAGTAACAATTTTGTTTTCATATTGTTTGATTTTGATAAGACAAAAATAAAACAATATGAAAATGGGAAATGTCAGCTAGTTTACAGTGAAAGCAAAATAACTAAAATTACAGCTTGGTAACATCCGTAATAATAATTTCTTTGCGGTTATATTGAAGTGTTCCGCTGGTTTCCATCTCGTTGAGTAATTGGGTTGCCGTTTGGCGGGAAGTGCAAATGATTTGGGCAATATCATTTTGAGTAAGATAATTTTCAATCA
>JAEMQE010000141.1 GCA_022758945.1 Lentimicrobium sp.
ATCATTGGTTCTTTTAGTGTTACGACTTTCGTCTAAAAAGTTTTTAACAGTACCGTCTGGATTGAAATATTCTGAATTCGTTTTACCGCCACCTTGATTTGTTCTGTGGTTGTAACCTAGAGTCGTAAAATAGTTTAGTTTTTTTGTTTTATAATTCGCATTGGCACTTAAACCATAAGTTTCGGGAATACCTGTTGAAGCTATAAGAGTTCCGTTAAAGCCTTGATTTTTGCCTTTTTTAAGGATGATATTGATTATTCCAGAACCACCTTCAGCATCATAACGTGCCGATGGATTAGTGATAACTTCAACTTTATCAATCGCATCAGCAGGTAGTTGTCTTAAAGCTTCGGCAATATTTACTGCATAAGAGGGTCTTCCATCAATTAAAATTCGGATATTGTCACTTCCTCTTAAACTTACATTTCCTTCGGTATCAACAGAAACAGAAGGGACATTATCAAGAACATCACTTACAGTTCCTCCTTTTACCATCATATCCTGACCCACATTGTATACTTTTTTGTCCAGTTTGATTTCTACTGTGGATTTTTCGGCACGAACCACTACTTCGTTCAATTGTGAAGCATCTTCTTCTAAAGCGATTTGACCTAAATTAGTGCTTTCCTGAAGTTTTCGTTGAGTGAATAGGGTGGGTTTAAAAGAGATAAATTCTATTTTAATATCATAAGTTCCCGGATTAATATCAACATCAAATTCTCCTTTAGAATTTGTAATTCCGCCTGAAATTCCTTTCGGATATTTGGGGTTTACAAAAGTGATTGTGGCGTATTCAAGAGGCTGTTTGCTAACCTTTTCAATGACAGTTCCTTTGATTTTTATTTTTGCAACTTGGGGTCTTTGCTGGGAATAATTATTTTGAGAATAATTATTTATTGAAGTCAATATCAATACTAAAATTATAATAAATTTAAGGTTTTTCATTAAAAAGTGTTTTTATTCCAATAGGAATGTAAAAGTAAGATTAGGTTTAAAGAAGGAATCATAAATATTTGTTAAAAGGCTTCCAATAAATTAATTACAGAATGGCTGAAGCTTTTTCAAATGGTCTTGCAATAATTGCCTTATTTCCATTGATAACAATGGGTCTTTCGATAAGAATTGGATTCGAAATCATAGCTTGTATAATTTCATCATTGGACATTTTTTTGTCTTTGAAATTTTCTATCCAAATTTTCTCTTTTTGACGCACTAATTCAATAGGTTGTATTCCTAATTTTTTAATGATTGTCTTCAATTCCTCAAAAGTGGGAACATCTTCAAGATATTTGATAATTTCATATTCTTTACCGGAATCTTCAAGGAAGGCAAGACATTCTCTTGATTTTCCGCAACGCGAATTATGATAAATTTGGATCATAAAATAAGTGTTTTTATTTTTTTGCAAAGTAAAGGATAAAAACGGAAAATTAAGTTAAATTCGGTCTGACAAAATTGAAGTTAAATAAGAATCAATTAAATTTTTGTAAATGTTTATAGAACAGGCTTATAAAGGAAATAATACTTGGTGGCGCGTTTTAATTACCACATTACTGACCGCAGGAATATTTATTGCAAATTTTATTGCTTATTTCCTGATGTCAAAAAAACAAGTGGATGAGGCGTATAAATCGATGGGTGATATTCCAAATAATCTCTCGCTTATAATTAATTTGTCACCCTTTATTTTTCTGTTAGGATTTTTGTTTTTATTGGTTCGTGTTTTGCACAGAAGAAGTGTTCTTTCGCTTACAACTTCAAGAAAAGCAATAGATTATAAACGGATTTTATTTTCTTTTATTTTAATCGTTTTGCTCACTATTGCTACTTTTGCGATTTCCTATTCTATGGATCATTCGACCATTGTATGGAATTTTAACCCAATGAAATTTACTGTATTGTTTATCATCAGTATGTTGTTATTTCCATTCCAGATAGGTCTTGAAGAATATTTATTCAGAGGTTATCTGATGCAGCAAATTGGAATTATTGCTAAGAACAGATGGTTTCCTTTGCTAATTACTTCTGTTGTTTTCGGGTTATTTCATAGTGCCAATCCCGAAGTTGCCAAAATGGGTTTTGAAGTTATGGTGTTTTACATTGGAACTGGCTTATTGCTTGGAATTATGACATTAATGGACGAAAGTCTGGAACTGGCTTTAGGTTTTCACTTAGGAAATAATCTGATGGCGGCCTTATTGATCACTTCCGATTATTCGGCGATTCATACGGATGCACTTTTTAAATATTCGGGAGTCGAAAATACAACTGATACGCTAAATGAAATGTTAGTTTCAATGGCAATTGTGTATCCGATAATCTTATATATATTTGCAAAAAGATATAATTGGACCAATTGGGTAGCAAAACTTACCGGGAAAATCCAAGCGCCAAATTCACAAACTTTAAACGAAATATAATGCATAAAATAACATACAAGAATATTCACAATCGCTTTAAACTGAATGGAATTCACATTAGCCGTCAGGAAATGTTTTATGTGGCTTATTGTTTCATAAAAGAAGGGCAACCTTTTGAACAGCACATTGGGAATTTCTTGTTGGATTGGTTTGATGAGAAATCTTATATTGAATTGAGTACATCTGGAACAACCGGAACTCCAAAAGTCATTAGAATAGAAAAACAGGCGATGCTGGATTCGGCTTTAGCAACAGGTGATTTCTTTGGTTTGGAACCGGGAGATACCATGTTACATTGTTTGCCAACGAATTATGTGGCAGGAAAAATGATGTGGGTACGATCATTTATTTTAGGACTTGAAATGAAATTTGTAGAGCCAAATTCAAATCCATTAAAAGGGATTGATGAAAAATTTGATTTTTGTGCGATGGTGCCATTACAGGCAAAAAATTCTTTGGACAAACTCAAACAAAAAAAGATTAAAAAATTAATTATTGGCGGTGTAAAAGTGCATAAAGCATTAGAGCAGCAATTAGTGAAATTACCAATGGAAATTTACGAAACTTACGGTATGACTGAGACGATTACTCATATTGCTGCAAAAAGAATAGGTGAGGAAGCATTTACAGTTTTGCCAAACGTAACCGTTTCTGCAGACGAAAGACACTGTTTAGTAATTAAAGCTAAAAATATCAGTAAAAAAGAGATTGTGACAAACGATATTGTAAAATTAATTTCTGACACGCAATTTGTTTGGAAAGGCAGGATTGACAATGTTATCAATAGCGGAGGGATTAAATTAATGCCAGAACAAATTGAAGACAAACTTTCGACACTAATTCCAAGACGTTATTTTGTTTTTGGACAACCTGACGATACTCTTGGTGAAAAAGTGGTGCTTTATGTTGAAGGAGAACCAATCGTTATCGAAGAAACAGTTTTTAGTGTACTGGACAAATTCGAAAAACCTAAAGAAATTATTTTCATTCCAAAGTTCAAAGAAACCGCTACCGGCAAAATTATGAGAAAAGAAAGTATCTAATTTTAGTTAAAAATCTATTTCAAACAAAAAAGAGAGGATTTAAAGTCCTCTCTTTTTTTGTTTCCAAAATCTATTCCTGCATCTTAAAATAATTAAATTACTGCATCAAAAAACGCAATACAATTTCATTAAAAAGTTTTGAATTTTCTATCAAAGCAGAATGTGAACTATTAGGCAAAATTGCCAATTGTGCATTGGGAATAGATTCGTAAATTTTAAGGGTGTGCTGACTTTTAATTACATCGTGATCACCTGCTATGATTAAAGTTTTAGATTTTATAACATTCAAATCCGTGAATTTCAAATTGGGATATTTTAAATCCAAATTGTTCAAATCTATAGCTAAATCATTTTCGTGATTTAAATTTTTAGTTTCTAAATCAATTGCGGTTTTTTTCATATCTTCGAAATCAATAACACCTTCTGGAAATATATTGGCACCTGATGTTACTAATTTATTGACTTTTTCTGGATGTTTTATGGCTAGTAATAATCCAATTATGCCGCCATCACTCCAACCAAGAATATTTGCTTTTTTGATGTTTAGTTTGTCAAGAAATAAATTAATGTCTTCAACTTGTAGATCAAAAGTTAATTCAACCCCTTTTTGGTAACTTGAATTTCCTCTTCCTCTGCAATCAATTAATACTACTTTAAAATGTTTTGAGAATTCTGCTACTTGATTTTCAAAGCAGGAAAATGATCCTCCGTTGCCGTGAATCATTAATAAAGGTTCGCCTTCGCCATAAATTTCATAATATAGTTTGACGCCATTTACATCAGCGTATTTACCGTTTTCATGAATTTGCTGTGCGTTTACAGTTAGTGAAATAAACACAATTACAAAGAAGACTATTTTTTTCATAACCTGAACTTGATTATTATTAAGCCGTTGGGTGTAATTCAATTTGTATAATTTTTTAACCACATAGAAACATAGATTTTATAAGTTTTGAAAGGCGTTTCACTTTATTGTAGAAAATCATAGCTTTGTGAACCCAAAAATTGGGCTATCCAATTCTTTTTTCTATGATTCTATGTGTTTAATTTTTTTTGAAATGCTAAAATTCAAATAGTTAGCAATCGAATTCAGATTCATAGTTAAACCTGAATAACGCCCAAATTAAATTTCTTTTCGATAGGTGAGTGGTTGGCTGCTTCAATTCCCATCGAAATCCATGTTCTAGTTTCCAAAGGATCAATGATAGCATCTGTCCAAAGTCGGG
>JAEMQE010000106.1 GCA_022758945.1 Lentimicrobium sp.
ACTTTTTTTTTCGATAGGCTGTTTCGCTCAACAAGAAGCGAGTAATTGGTATTTTGGGGAAAATGCAGGTATAAAGTTTCATCCAGATGGGTCAGTAACGGCACTTTTAGATGGACAACTCAATACAAAAGAAGGTTGTGCCACTATATCTGACAGTAGTGGTAATTTGTTGTTTTATACTGATGGTTCCAAAATTTGGAACAAAAACCATCAACTAATGCTCAATGGCACGGGTTTATTGGGGCATTGGTCCAGTACACAAGCCGCAACTATTGTTCCTTTGCCTGGGTTAACCCATTTATTTTATGTGTTTACCTTAGACTTTGAAACAAACCCCAACGGTTTTCGATATTCAATAGTTGATCTCGATTTAGACGGCGGATTGGGAGCAGTAACCAGTCAAAAAAACATATTGATTTATACGCCAACGGATGAAAAGTTATCAATAGTAAAGCACAAAAACGGCATTGATTTATGGGTAGTTACCCACGGCTGGAATAGCAATACTTTTTATAGTTATTTACTCACTTCTTCGGGTTTAAGTGCTACTCCAGTCCTTTCGAATTCAGGTAATGTTGTTTCGGGCAATTTTTATGTTTGGGGCTATATGAAAATTTCGCCTGATGGCACAAAATTGGCAATGGCACACGCAGCCGCAAAACCTGAATTGTTTGATTTTGATACTGCAACAGGAAGTGTTTCGAATGCCAGAGTTATATATGATGATGACTATTCTTATGGAATTGAATTTTCACCTAATAGTAAGATATTGTATGTGTCTAATTTTAATTTAAATCTTGGATTAATGCAATACGATTTAACAACAAATCCTATTGCAAGCACATTACTTTATAATACCACTTCTGTAAAAGCGTTACAACTTGGTCCGAATGGGAAAATATATATTACAGTAGATGATCAAGATAGATTAGGAATGATTAACAATCCTAACGTTTTTGGTGTGGGATGTGATTTGCAAATAAATGCAGTTTCATTATTAGGACGAAAGTGTAAGCTTGGTTTACCACCATTTATGGCGAGTTTTTTCTATAAAACCTCCTTTACTTCCGAAAACTTGTGTTTGGGTTCTAGTACCAAATTCACGACAAGTACCAATTTAACGAATATCACTTCCGCTGCTTGGGATTTTGGAGATGGAACAACTTCAACGGATATTAACCCTGTACATACTTATGCTTTTCCTGGCACTTACAAAGTTAGCCTTGTGGTATTAAGTTCGGTCGGCACCAGTACAGAAAACCAAGATGTCGTCATTTCGGCAGCGCCAACGGCAACAAAACCCCAAGACATACTCATTTGCGACACCAATAATGATGGCGTGTATAATTTTGATTTAACAACTCAAACCACGGCAATTCTCAACGGGCAAGACCCTAATTTATTTACTGTAACTTATTATGCCAATGCCACAGATTATGCCAATAAAATGGCTATTGCTTCGCCAAATAATTATGCAAACACAACGGCCTACCAAGCACAAACCATCATTGCCGAAGTAAGTAATAAAGCGAATTCCGAATGTAAAAGCAGTACTAGTTTCAATATTGATGTATTTGATTCGCCAAAGCCAAGCACTATTGTTCCAAAAATAAGCAGTTGCGATAATACTAGTGTAGGAACTGATAGCGATGGGCGTGTGATTTTTGATTTGACACAAAATGCTACAGCAATTTTAAACGGTCAAGCTGCAAGCCAATTTGTGCTTTCGTATTACAAAGATTCAGCTTTAAGTCAATTGATTGCTACTCCAAATGCTTACGCCAATACCAATGCTTCAGAAACGATTTATGTAAAAATGACCAATAAAGACAATGCAGCTTGTTTTGCTACAACTTCCTTTCCAATCGAGGTTTTGGCTTTGCCGATAATCACAAGTGTAGTTGATTTGAAACAATGCGATGATAACATTGATGGTTATAGTGTGTTTAATTTGGAAGAAGCTATTGGAAAAATTACCACAAACACTGCCAACGAAACGATTGTTTTTTATCAATTCTTAGCAGATGCTCAAAACAATACCAGTCCCATAACAAACCCAACCACTTATACTAATCAGGCTGTTAGCAACGATGCTGTTTATGCTAAAGTAAGCAATGCCAATGCTTGTTTTCGAATTGCAAAAGTCAATTTATTAGTTTCTACTACTCAAATTCCATTGAACTATGCCAAATCCTTCACCGAATGTGACGATACCGTTTTAGGCACGAATACCGATGGCATTACAAGTTTTGATTTTAGTAGTGTAACAGCAGAAATTCAGAATATTTTTCCAATGGGACAATTGTTAGACATTCGTTATTTTAGAAACCTTGCCGATGCTTTGGCAGAGAAAAACGCCATTACGGATATTTCGAATTATCGAAACATCGGTTATCCGAATACTCAAAAAATCTATATTCGGGTAGATAGTCAAGTCAATAACGATTGTTTGGGATTGGGAAACCATATTACCCTAAATGTAGAACGTATTCCGATTGTACAACCTATTACGCTTATCCATTGCGATGATGATCAAGATGGAAAATTTGCTTTTGATACTACCAATCTTCAAACCCAATTATTGAATGGTTTGACCAATGTTTCGGTAGCTTATTTTGACCAAAATAATGTGTCTTTGTTAAGTCCATTACCAAATCCATTTTTGACTGCTTCGCAAACTCTAAAAGTAGTCGTTAAAAACATAACAACAAAGGTTTGTTCGTATGAAAGTAGTATTGACTTTGTAGTAGATGATTTACCGGAAGCTATTCCTGTGGCGGCAACTTTGACTACTGTGTGTGATGACGAAGCCGACCCCAATTTGCAAGACGGAAAATATGCTTTTGATACCTCTACTTTTCAAAACACTATTTTGGGAGGACAAACAGGAATGACAGTCAACTATTTTGATGGAAATAATAAACATTTGCGAAGTCCGTTACCCAATCCGTTTGTGACAGCAACTCAAAACGTGAGAGTCGAAGTAATCAATCCTGTAAATACAACTTGCACAGCAACCGTAACTCTGCCTTTTGTTGTAAATCCAGTGCCAAAAATCAGTTTATTAGGTAACGAATTAGTGTGTAGCAATTTACCAACGTTTACTAAAGTTTTGGATGCAGGGCTTTTAGACGGTTCTTCAACAAGTGACTATTCTTATGTTTGGACATTTAACGGAAACGCAATTGCTGGAGAAACGAATTATACTTTAACGGTAAACACAGCAGGACTTTATACTGTCAAAGTTACTAACACTCAGGGATGTTTCAGAACGAGGACATTTACTGTTGTAGCTTCGGATAAAGCGAATATTACCGATGTAAAAATTGTAAATTTAGCCGAATCGAATAGCATTACGGTTAGCGTAGCTGCCAGTTTGGGCGATTATGTGTATGCTCTTGATGATGAAAACGGCAGTTATCAAACAGACAATGTTTTCACGAATGTCAGTGCTGGAATCCACACTATTTATGTTAAAGATTTGAATGGTTGTGGTATTAAACGAAAAGAAGTTTCGGTATTGGGAATTCCAAATTTTTTCACACCCAACGACGATGATTATAATGATTATTGGAATATAAAGGGAGTGAATGCCTCATTCAATACCAATACAATTATCTATATTTTCGATCGATATGGAAAATTAATCAAACAAATCAGCCCACTAACTCAAGGTTGGGATGGGAAATTCAATGGGCAGCCAATGCCTGCAACTGATTATTGGTATTCTATACAACTCGAAGACGGTCGGGTTGAAAAAGGGCATTTTTCTTTAAAAAGGTAAAATTAACAATACATTTTATATCTAAGTGATTTCTAAAAATACATTGCCGTGTGATTTTTTGTAATATAAGTTATAGATGAATCGTGTTATATATAACTTGTATTTCACTTATACAAAACCCGACTTTTTCTACGATGAAATCTGGTCACTAGCACCAATAGAAACATTAGAAATTATACCATAATTTTTGTGATCAAATTCTATTTTTCGAAAAAGGAATCACAACTTTGTGATCAAATTTTATTTTTTATTAAAACAATCACAAACTTGTGACAAAATATTATTTTTTGAAAAAAGAATCACAAGATGAAAGCAACCCAATTATTTAGAGACCAACTTGGACATTCGCAAGAAGTGATGGCCACAGCTACCGCCCGAATCCTTTTGTGTAGTACGTAAAACAGTATTTTCAAAAGATTAAACGAGTTTTAGAATTGATAAGTGCTTTTTTCCTCTCCAACGCAATGATGATGATTTAAACTATCAGCAGACATACTCTCACACATAACTGCTTGGGTTTTACCACATTTTTTCTAAAAAATAAAAACAAAAAACCCTATTCCGATAAGAATAGGGTTTTTCAAAAGAAAGGCGACGACATACTCTCCCACATAACTGCAGTACCATCTGCGCAGGCGGGCTTAACTACTCTGTTCGGGATGGGAAGAGGTGAGCCCCGCCGCAATAACCACCTTAAGAAGTTATAATTGCTTTGGGCAATCATTTTGCAAGTCGTAATTTGTAATTCCAAATTCGTAATTGCAATAATATCTTAACATACTGAGATAAAGAAAAAAATTTAAGTGTCTTCCTTTGTCATTCCCGCGAAGGCGGGAAGCTAAGGAGAAAGTTTCTTCTCCCGCCTTTCGGCGGGAGAAAAGGTGTACATAAGCTTACGG
>JAEMQE010000128.1 GCA_022758945.1 Lentimicrobium sp.
AAGGTTTCATTTATAATGGCAGGATTTAGATAGGTTAAAAAAAAAATGTATTTTTGGAAAAAAATCAAAATACGATAAAATAATTAATAAATGATTACAAATACAGAATTAGAATATAAAGGAGATTTGTATCCTTCCAAAATAATTTCATATGAACACGAAGTAGATTCCATTTATTTTCATACTGAGAATAATATTATTCTAAAAGTTACAGTTTTAAGGGATAGTATGATTCGTTTTCGATACACTACAAAAGGATATTTCAGTAATGATTTTTCGTATGCCATTGATAAAAGCCATTCTCACGGATATAATTTTCTTGAAGTAACTGATAAAGAAGAATTTTACCAAATAAAAACCAGTAAAGTACAATGTCGAATTCAGAAAGTAGATTTGAGGGTGTCTATTTTAGATTTGAATGAAAATATCTTATTGGAAGATGAATTAGGATTTCATTGGGAAGAAAGCTATGAATATGGTGGTAACATTGTAAAAATGAGCAAGACTTCAAAGGATGGGGAATGTTTTTATGGACTTGGAGACAAAGCCACTCAACTAAATCTTAAAGGCAAAAGACTAGAGAATTTTGCGACGGATCAATATGCTTTTAGTAAAGATCAAGATCCATTATATAAAGTAGTTCCGTTTTATATTGGACTTCAAAGCAAGCAATCCTATGGTATTTTCTTTGATAATACTTTTAGAACTTATTTTGATTTTTGTTACGAACGAAGAAATGTAACCAGTTTTTGGGCAGAAGGTGGAGAAATGAATTACTATTTTATTTATGGTCCGCAAATGCACGATGTGGTTACTACCTATACTGATTTGACTGGAAAACCTGAATTACCTCCACTTTGGGCTCTTGGATACCATCAATGTAAATGGAGTTATTTTCCCGAAAAACAAGTAAAAGAAATTACATCTAAGTTCAGAGAATTGCGAATTCCTTGTGATGCCATTTATTTAGATATTGACTATATGGAAGGTTTTCGATGTTTCACCTGGAATAAAGAATATTTTCCAGATCCAAAACGAATGGTCGCTGAACTTGCCGAAGACGGATTTAAAACTATCGTAATCATTGACCCGGGAATAAAAATTGATAAAGAATATTCAGTTTATAAAGAAGCTTTAGAAAAAGATTATTTCTGCAAAAGAGCCGATGGACCTTATATGAAAGGAAAAGTATGGCCGGGTGAATGTAATTTTCCTGATTACACAAATCCTGTGGTTAGAGAATGGTGGGCAGGATTGTTTAAGGAATTAATTTCGGATATTGGTGTAAAGGGAGTTTGGAATGATATGAACGAACCGGCCGTTATGGAGGTTCCCAATAAAACTTTCCCAATGGACGTGCGACATGATTATGACGGGAATCCTTGTAGTCATAGAAAAGCGCATAATATTTATGGAACCCAAATGGCAAGAGCCACATATCACGGTGTGAAAAGATTTTCTTATCCAAAAAGACCTTTTATTATAACTCGATCTGCTTATTCTGGAGCGCAGCGCTATACTTCCTCTTGGACAGGAGACAACGTGGCTTCTTGGGAACATTTATGGATTGCCAATATTCAAGTGCAACGAATGTGTATTTCCGGAATGGGTTTCACAGGTTCAGATATTGGAGGATTTGCAGAACAACCGACAGGGGAATTATATGCGCGTTGGATTCAATTGGGTGTTTTTCATCCTTTTTGCAGAACGCATTCTTCTGGTGATCATGGCGATCAGGAACCTTGGGCTTTTGACGAAGAAGTCATTGATATCACTCGTAAGTTTGTCAATTTAAGATATCAATTATTGCCGTATTTATATACAATGTTTTGGCAATATATAGAAGAAGGTATTCCAATGTTGAAACCTTTGGTATATTATGATCAGGAAGATATTCAGACACATTATCGAAATGACGAGTTCATTTTTGGTAACCAAATCTTAGTTTGTCCTATTCTTGAACCTAATTCATTAGGAAGAAGAATGTATATTCCTCGCGGTCAATGGTACAATTACTGGACTAACGAATTAATTTCTGGAGGTAAGGAAATTTGGGTTGACACTAAGTTTGACCAAATTCCAGTTTTTGTAAAAGCAGGAGCCATAATTCCTAAATATCCAGTTCAGCAATACGTTGGAGAACTAGAATTTGACGAGTTGACTTTAGATTTATATTTCAAAGTAGGAAAGGAAAAGTCGGAGGTTTATGAGGATGCACAAGATGGCTATGATTACAAAAAAGGGAGATATAGCTTCTTGTCATTTCAAACTATTGGAAAAGAAAAAGAGCTTATTATTCAACTTCATAAGGAAGGAAAGTACGATACGCAGTATTCAAAATATAGAATAAACCTATTTGGATTGCCATTTAAAGTAAAAGAAATTGAAATTGATAATGAGAAATTTATATTTGACAGAAAGACTTTAGAAAATGAAAATTATCTGATTGTTGATAAAGAATTTACGGAGTTACACATTTTTGGAAAATAGATTTTCGTATTGATTTATACTAAAAAATCCCGAGTAATCGGGATTTTTTGATATATTGGAATTGTTGCTAAACTAATGATGGAATTTTCAGCACTCCAAGTTCAATCATACATTCTTTCATTATTTGATAGGTTCTTTCAATATTATTGTCTAACCCTATCGAAAAGCGAATCAGACCATCGGTTATGCCTATTGCCTCCTGTTCTTCTATTGGAATTTCACTTGATGTTGATGTTCCCGGAGCACTGAATAAGGTTTTATAGAATCCTAGACTCACTGCCAAATAACCTAATTTTTGACTTTGCATCAACTCCATTAATTCATTGGCTTTGTCCAAAGTTTCAACATTTATAGTCATCATTCCGCCAAAACCATATTCAGGATTAATCATACTTTTATACAAATGATGTCCTGGATGACTTTTCAAACCCGGATAAACCACCTTTAATCCATCTTTTTCAAAACGTTCAGCCAGATACATTGCATTGTGACTGTGTTGTTTCATTCGGATGTGCAAAGTTCTCAGATTTTTCATCACACTTGCTGAACGCAGACTATCCATTGTTGGTCCTAAAAGCATATTTGCACCAGAATGCACATTCTTCAAACTATCGATAAATTCTTGTGATGCACAAGTCACGCCGCCCAAAGCATCACTGCTTCCGTTGATGTATTTGGTCAAACTGTGAATGACAATATCGGCACCTAATTTTGCAGGTGAAACGGATAATGGAGAAAAAGTATTATCGACAACCAATTTGATATGGTGTCTTTTTGCGATTTTTGCCAAACTCGCAATGTCAGCGATTTCGAGCAAAGGATTGCTGACGGTTTCGCAATACAAAACTTTGGTTTCTGGATTAATTGCCGCCTCAACTTTATCTAATTTTGTGATATCAACAAAGGTTGTTTTGATGCCTAATCTTGGGGCAAAATTTTTCAAAAATGCATAAGTTCCGCCATAAATAGTTCGGCTCGAAACGATATGATCACCAGAACCACAGAGTTGTAAAAGAGTAGGAGTGATTGCTCCCATTCCTGATGCAGCCACATTTGCGGCTTCTGTTCCTTCCATTGCGGCCAATGCTTGACCTAAATACAAATTACTTGGTGACGAATGTCGCGAATACAAATAACAACCATCGGCATTGCCTTCAAAGGTGTCGAACATAGTTTTGGCGGACAAAAAAGTATAAGTTGAACTGTCTGAAATGGAGGGATTCACTCCTCCGAATTCGCCAAAGTATTGTAAATCTTGAATATCATCTGCTGGATTGAATTTCATAGTTTTAGGTTTTTAATGTTTATAATACAAAGTTCAATTTTGTTAGATTAATAATCAACACTATTTGAAATATTTAGATTTTAAAACTATTATTTTAAATATATGTAAATAAATGTTCTATATTTACTTTAATTTTCTAACTGATTCAGTTTATTTTTCAAATTTTAAACAAATGGCTTTAGATTCTATAGACAAAAAGTTGCTTTTTCTACTGCAAAATGATTGCAAAAAAACGACCAAAGAACTATCATTAAAACTGGACTTATCGGTCACTGCGGTTTATGAACGTATCAAAAAACTGGAAAGAGAAGGGATTATCGATAAATATGTGGTTTTGCTTAATCGCTCGAAAGTCGAAAAAGGATTTGTAGTTTTTTGCCATCTTAAACTCATTCAACACACCAAAGAATTCCTGACCAAGTTCGAAAGTGAAGTGGTCAAGCTGAAAGAAGTTTTAGAATGCCATCACGTGAGTGGTGATTATGATTATATTTTGAAGATTTTGGTAAAAGATATGGAAGCGTATCGAGAATTTTTGGTTACAAAACTGACTACTTTGGAACATATTGGTAGTACACACAGCACTTTCATGATTAGCGAAGTGAAAAACACAACGATAATTGAGATTTAGAAATTGATAACTAATAAGAAGTAATCCGTTACGAAATCTTTAAATTTTTAACTTTAACTTCAAACAAAAAAACTTATTTTTGCCACACTAAAACAAAAATACATTTACTATGAGTTCATTTGACGTAGTCATTATAGGTTCAGGCCCAGGCGGATATGTTTCGGCCATTCGTTGCGCACAACTAGGTTTCAAAACTGCCATTATCGAAAAATATTCTACACTAGGAGGAACTTGCTTAAATGTAGGCTGTATT
>JAEMQE010000162.1 GCA_022758945.1 Lentimicrobium sp.
CAAATCATTACCTATCATTTAGGAAGATTATCTGCTTATGCAGCTATTGGTTTGGTCTTTGGATTGCTTGGAAAGGGATTATATCTTGCCGGAATGCAACAAAAATTATCTATATTTATTGGCATTGCAATGATTACCATTATTTTAATTCCGGAGAAAGTTTTTGCCAAATATAATTTTTCGAAACCTGTTTTTAAATTGATTTCTAAAATCAAAACTACTTTAGGACGACAGTTTAAAAATAAGAGTTACCAATCACTATTTACAATTGGTTTATTGAATGGGTTTTTGCCTTGCGGAATGGTTTATGTTGCCTTATTTGGTGCCATTGCGATGCAAAGCGAAAGTCTTGGTGTGTTGTATATGATTTTGTTTGGTTTAGGGACAGTTCCAATGATGAGTAGTGTCGTTTATCTCAACTCATTTTTGACAATTTCTGTCCGAAATAAAATTCAAAAATTCATTCCTTATGTTGCCGTTATTATTGGAATATTGTTTATCTTTAGGGGGTTAGGATTAGGAATTCCGTATCTCTCTCCATCAGATATGAGTTTGTTCGTACAATCAACTCCCAATTGTCATTAATATTAATTTAATCTTTTATAAATATGGAAAACCACGATTTACTACACGTATTTCCTGAATATCAGGAAAAAATTGTACAATTAAAAACAGAGGATGTTCATTTTAGTGAATTATTTGATGAATACCATAAAACAAAACGCGAAGTATTCTCAATCAAAACGGAAGAAGTAATAACTACGGATGAATATTTAAAGGAGTTGAAAGTTAGACTCTTGCATTTAAAAGACGAAATATATCATATATTGAAAGGATAAAACGAAAAAATCACGCTGAAAGGCGTGATTTTTTTGAATATAAACCCTTTTTAAATGGTCATTGAAAATAATTTTGTTTCCGGCGCTTTTCTTTTTAGACGCAAGTCAAAAGCCATACAAATGTTGCGGACAAATGGTTTTCCGGCATTCGTAACTTTGATACTGTCCTTTTCGATGAGAACGAGTCCGTCATTTTCCATTTCTTTCAATTGAATTAGAATTTCAGGAATTTCTTTAAAATAATTGGCTTTGTCTTTCCAGGAAGTTTCGAATTGGCACATTAAATTCAAAATGTGTTTTCTGACGATAAGGTCTTCTTCTGTCAATAAATGGCCTCTGAAAATTGGCAATTTATCAGCTTCCAATAGTTTATAATATTCTTCTAATTCCTTTACGTTCTGAGCAAAACTATACCAACTATCACTTATGGATGAAACTCCTAAACCAATCATTAATTGTGTTTTTGACGAGCTGTATCCCATAAAGTTACGATGTAATTTTCCGCTTTCGAAAGCTTCATATAAAGTGTCAGATTTCAACGCAAAATGATCCATTCCTATTTCATAATACTCATTTTCGAAAAGTAAATCCTTTCCAACTTCGTATAACATTCGTTTAACTTCGTCTTTTGGAATATCTTCATCATTGAATCCGCGTTGTCCATTTCCTTTTATCCACGGTACGTGAGCATAACTATAGAAAGCTAATCTGTCCGGTTGAAGCGAATTTGTTTTTTCGATGGTATCAATAACATCATCAATTTCCTGAAATGGCAACCCAAAAATGATGTCGTGACCAATGGATGTATAACCAATTTCTTTTGCCCAAAAAGTTACTTTTGCCACATTGTGAAAAGGTTGTTCGCGATGAATCGCTTTTTGTACTTTTGGAGAATAATCTTGAACTCCAAAACTAACTCTTCGGAATCCTAATTCATACAATTTTAGCAAATGTGCTCGAGTCGTATTGTTTGGATGACCTTCAAAACTAAATTCATAATTTTCGGCTTTTTCAGCATAGCAGAAAATACCGTTTATTAAATCTTCAAGGTTTTTTGTAGAGAAAAAAGTGGGCGTGCCTCCGCCAAGATGGATTTCTTTTATGATTGGTTTTTCTTCTAGAATATTGCAATAGATTGCCCATTCTTTTAAAACTGCTTCTATATAAGGGTTTTCAACATCGTGATTTTTGGTAATTCGTTTATTGCAGCCACAAAAAGTACACATGCTTTCGCAAAAAGGAAGATGAATATAAAGACTTAATCCTTCTTTCGAATTACTTTCTGCAAAAGATCTTTTTAAGGTGTCAATCCAGTTTTGATAGTTGAAATCAGACTCATCCCAATAGGGAACAGTTGGATAACTTGTATACCTTGGCCCTGGAACATTGTATTTTTGTAGGATAGAGTTTTTCATAGAAAATAAATTTTTCAATAATCAAAAATAGTATGTAATTGTTTAATTTAAAATGATAATTATCATATTCTATTTTTGTACAAAAAAAAACCTCATTCTTGATTTTTGAATGAGGTTTAATGCTTAATTATCAAACGTTTATGCTTGATTTAAGTTTCTTACCTGTTTTAGTTTGTCTTTCAGGATTTCCATTTCTTCTTTGTGTTTTTCGATGTTTTTTCGAACTTCTAAGACGATGGAGTTTTCTTTTTTTGCATTTCGGGTATTGGTAAAAAATTGAATGTTATTTTCCAATTGAAAAATTTCGTTCTTAATTTCATCAATTTTACGCATCAGAAATATTTTCTCACCTTCCAGTTTTCGGGTGTCATTATTCTCTGATAAATGATCCATTCTATTGGAGAAACGCATCATTTCAGTATCTTTTTTACTCAGACTTAACTTTTCAAATAGCGCATCAAGCACTTTATTGAATTTGCCTTCAATATGTCTTCTTGGAAAAGGAACTCTTCCAAAGCCTTTCCAGGTTTCGATATGTAATTTTATAGCATCCAAATCAGTTTTGTAGTCACCTGTCAACTGAAATTCCCTAAGTGTTTCCAGATAGGCTTTCTTTTTATCAAAAGCTTCTACTTCTTCACCGTTTTCCTCGTTTTTTTGCTCTTTTAATTTGTCAAAATAATGATTGCAGGCTTCTTTAAATTCGATCCAGATTTTATCAGAATATTTTCTTGGAACGTGTCCTATTTGTTTCCACTCTTCCTGAATTTGCTTCATTATTGGAGTAGTCACAGCAAAGTCAGTGCTTTCTTGTAATTCTTTGGCTTTAGCAACAAGAGCTGTTTTTCGGCTTAAATTGTTGTTTTGGTCTTTTTTAATATCTTTATAAAACGAGTTTTTGAAAGAATTAAAATTCCGTACAGCAGTTTTAAAAGCTGCCCAAGTTTCTTCATTTACCTCCGATGGAACTTTCCCGGCCGAGAAAAAAGCTGTTCTCAAAGCTTCCACTTTTTCGATTTGGTTTATCCATTGCGAATGTGCATTCACTTTTTCAGTGGCCAAGACTTCAATTTTGGCAATTATTTCTTTTTTCTTTTCTAAATTTTCAAGTTCAGTACCTCTTAAATTTTCAAACAAAACTTCGCGTTTGTCATGCATTTGTTTGGTCAAATCGCTAAATTTATTCCAAATTTCGTCACGGTGTTCTCTCGAAACAGGACCAATATCTTCTTTCCAGATTTTATGTAAATCCTGTAATTCTCTAAACGCTTTGTTGATGTCAGCTTCGTTAACCAATTCTTCTACACGAGCAATAATTTTTTGTTTTTGCTCTAGGTTGTGTTTAAAATCAAGGTCTCGCGCTTCTCGGTCTAAGTGTAAATAATCGTAGAAGTTTTCTACATGAAAATGATAATTGTTCCAAACGTGGTTGTATTTGTCCTTTGGAATTGGTCCTGCATTTTTCCATCGTTCCCTTAAATCATTAAAATGTTTCAAGGTGTCTTTGATGTTTGCCTGCGGATTGATTAACTCTTTTAATTCCTCGACAATTGCCAATCGATTTTCTAAGTTGGTTTTCAAATTCGTTTGCAGGCTTTTGAAATGCGTATTTTTATTGTCTCTGAACAACGAATAATATTGGTCAAATTTTGCTTTCGTTGGAGAACTATATTGAAATTCTTCGGTTGTGTCAGGATTTTCAGCAAGAAATTCCTCTTTTTTCTCGTCTAAAAGATGGTAGTATTTTGCTAAGAATGATTTTTTGATTTCTTCGACGTGATCTTTAACTGACATCACTTTTTCGTTAGTGACTAAATTTTCCAATTCGTCAACCAATGCTTCTAAAGACAAAGCATCATAATCCAGCATTGGGATATTATAACGCTCTTTTAGCGTTTCATCTTCACTTTCTTCGGCGTTTGTATCGGCAATGGCATCGATAATGGTATTAGTTTCTGTCAGTTCACCGTCAGAAACAGTGGCGCTAATTTCTGCTACCTGCTCAGTTGCTTCGCTATTGCCAGGTTCAACTATTTCTATTTCTTCTAAAACTGGAGTTTCAGAATCCGGAGCGGTTTGATTTTCGGTTTCGATAATAGCATCAGCCTCTGCCGAAATTTCTTCAGAAAGTGTTTCTACATTTTCTGTAATTTCTTCAGCAATCTCGCTGTTACTTGGTTCAATTGTTTCAGCTTCTTCTAAAACTTCTGTTTCAGATTGTACGATTTTCATCGCTTTATTTTCTAAATTTCCATCTGCTTCAAGCAGGTTATCATTCGTTTCTTCTGACATTTTTTCAATGTGTAAGGGTTCATT
>JAEMQE010000085.1 GCA_022758945.1 Lentimicrobium sp.
TGTCATTTCGACGAAGGAGAAATCACATAACGAGAGCAACTAATGCGATTTCTCCCTTTGGTCGAAATGACAAATAAATACTATTATATTTCAATACACAAAAGATTAAATAGCATAAAAAAACCCGACAAGATTCTAAAACTTGTCAGGTTTGTTGTTTATTATTCTTATATTTGAGAATATGTTTGCTCACAATCAACTATATAGATTTTTTTATGCAAACCCAACCAACAGATACCTTTTGGCAATTTGATACCAATTACTGGTTCCAAAAACTAGGCAGTTCTGACAAAGGACTTTCACAAGTTGCTGCCAATAAAATACTCTCCCAATCCAAACATTACAAGAAAAAAAAGTCCGTTTTCGCAAAAGAAGTCATCCTTTTTATAAGCCAATTCAAAAGTCCTTTGATGCTTTTGCTTATTGGAGCCGTAGTTTTATCGGCATTTCTGGGAGATACTTCTGATGTGTTTATTATTCTGTTTATAGTTCTATCTACTGGCTTGCTTAGTTTTTTTCAGGAAAGAAATGCAGGCCGCTTTGTGGAGAAACTGCAATCGATGATTGCGCTTAAAAGTAAAGTGATAAGAGATGGCATAGAAAAGGAAATCATTTCCTCCGATATTGTGTCTGGCGATGTCCTTTTATTGAAAGCCGGTGATATGTTACCTGCCGATTGCCTGATTATAGAATCTAACGAATTGCATGCTAACGAAGCCAGTTTAACCGGCGAATCTTATCCAACGGCAAAAGCAGCAGGAATTCTAGCCGAAAATACGGAATTGGCTAAAAGAACCAACTGTCTTTGGGAAGGAACAAACATCGTTAGCGGTTCGGCAAAAGTTTTGGTAATCAACATTGGCAAGGAAACCATTTTCGGGAACATTGCAAAAAGTGCTGCCACCGTTGTAGAAACCACTTTTGAAAAAGGAATAAAAGACTTTGGTTTCTTCCTGATGAAAATCACTTTGGTACTTTCGCTTTTCATTTTGGTGGTTAATTTACTCAATCATAAAAGCGTTATTGAATCCGCTTTGTTCGCTTTGGCATTGGCCGTGGGAATGGCACCGGAATTGCTGCCAGCCATCACCACGATTGCGATGAGTGCCGGAGCAAAACGAATGTTGGACAAAAAAGTAATCGTCAAGAAACTGGCTTCCATTCAAAACTTGGGAGAAATCAACCTGTTGTGTACGGACAAAACCGGAACTATTACTGAAGGTTCAATTAAAGTCGCCGGAACCTTAGATGGTTTGGGAATCGAAAGTGAATTCGTCAAAGAATTGGCGTATTGGAATGCCCAATTTGAAACCGGTTACGCCAATCCATTAGACGATGCACTGAAACAATTGGCATTGGAAACCAAAATCAAACCCACCAAATTTGGAGAGATTCCATACGATTTTATCCGAAAAAGGTTGAGTATCGCTGTCAATGCCGATGCAGATAGATTATTGATTACCAAAGGGGCGTATGCCAACATAATTTCCATTTGCTCTTCGATAAAATTAAGCAACGGCAACATCGAAAGCATCGAATCACACAAAGTAGCAATAGATAAAAAGTTTGAGCAATTTGGCATCGACGGATTACGGGCAATTGGGGTTTGTTACAAAAATATCACTTCAAATTCCATTGTAAAAGAAGACGAAACCGAAATGATTTTTGCTGGTTTCATCTTGCTCGAAGATCCTATAAAAGCAGGAATTACCGAAACTATCGAGGAACTCCAAAAACTACAAGTTCATTTAAAAATAATATCCGGCGACAATAAAAATGTGGCCAAATCCATTGCGCTGAAAATTGGCATCAAAAATCCCGTGGTAATGACAGGCCAGGAAATTTTCAACGTAAGTCCGGAAGCATTGAAACATTTGGTTCGAAAAGTGCACATTTTTGCTGAAGTCGAGCCCCAACAAAAAGAGCACATCATACAAGCTTTACGAAAAATGTATTCCGTGGCCTATATGGGCGACGGCATCAACGATGTTTCGGCAATAAGTGCTGCTGATGTTGGGATTTCTGTAGAAAATGCGGTTGATGTTGCCCGGGAAGCCGCCGACTTTGTATTGATGGAAAAAGATTTAATGGTCATCATTGACGGCATCAAAGAAGGACGAAAAACGTTTGCTAACACATTAAAATACATCTTTATCAACACTGGTTCAACCTTCGGGAATATGTTTAGTGTTGCGATTGCTTCCTTATTGCTACCTTTTCTACCAATGCTTCCCAAACAAATTTTGCTGACCAATTTCATTACAGATTTCCCCTATCTTACCATAGCATCCGACAATGTAGACCAAGAACAATTGAATAGACCTAGAAAATGGGATTTGAAATTCATCAGAAATTATATGGTTATTTTTGGGCTACACAGTTCAATCTTTGATGTGATTACCTTCCTGACTCTTTTTTACGTGCTAAAAGTTAAAGAAACTACCTTCCAAACGGCTTGGTTTGTAGAATCTATTCTTACAGAATTGTTTATTTTATTTATCATTCGCACCCACAAAAACTTCTTTAAAAGCAAGCCCGGAAAATACCTGTTTATTTTGAGCATTTTCGGGCTGGCAGTTACTCTTTTGCTGCCTTATATGCCTTTTGCGACCCAAGTGGGATTGTCTCCGTTGCCACTACTTACTTTGGGAATAATTCTGGCGATTGTGAGTGTTTACATCATCACTGCCGACTTGCTAAAAGTTTGGTTTTTTAAAACGTATAGAAGTAATTGATATTAAAATCTGAATATCCTTTATTAATCCTAAAAAAATAACTCATTGGGAGTTTTTACCATATAAGAAATATAAGTTCATTTAAGTTTTATCTTCAATTTTTTAGCTTATATGACCTTACATTTCTTATATGGTTAATTGTATTATTTCTTCCCAAATTTCCAATCGAATTCGTCCTTGGCATTGATGATAGCGCCAATTTCAAATTTTACCACTTCATCAAATTCCGTTTGCAGGATAAACCAATTGTCTTCATTGAAATAGTTTTCGAAAGTGTCAAAATCTTCTTGAGTAAACTTAGTGATTCCTTTTGAGGCCAATTCCTTTTTGACTTCACTGCTTTTTTTTCCAATGACTTTATTGCCAAATAATTCTAAGTCTGGACTCGAAGCCACAATATAACCCAGTCTGAATTCTTCTTCCTGATAGAAAGTCAAACGCATCTTTAGGGCGTTGTAAGCAAAAATCACGTTGTCGTCTTCGTCCTTGTAATTCCGGTTTGGTTTTCCGTAAATAGCGGTAACGTCGTTTTGTTTCATTCCGAAAAGGAGCTTGTCGATTCCGTTTTTTGGATTTATTTTCATATTCAATTATTTACTGCAAAGTTCGCAAAGTTTATAGCAAAGTTCGCAAAGTATTTGATTTAAAAACAATTCGTTACTTTAGTACATTAAAATACTGATTATGAACTGGGAAGCTAAAATCATCACACATAAAAAAGAGAAGCGAATCGCCGTATATTTCGAAAAGAATGCTGAATTCATTGCTCGAATCAAAGAAATTGGTGGTGCAAGATGGAGTCAATCTTTAGTGGCTTGGCATCTTCCGGACACTGAGGAAAACCGAATTCGGTTCAGACTTACACCGCTATCACACACCATTCCTTCCTGCGAAGGCATAACGCAAATAGAAAAATTCAAACAATACTTACGTTCCAAACGGTATAGCGAAAGCACGATAACTACCTATAGCGAAGCCTTGAAATCCTTCTTGGTCTTCTGCCGGGAAAAACCCATTGCCGACATTACCAATGAAGATGTCATTGTGTACAATAACGAGTATATTTTAAAAAATAATCTTTCGGCTTCGTACCAAAACCAAACCATCAACGCTATCAAATTATTCTTCAAAATCATTCATGATTCAAAAATGGTCATCGCAGAACTGCATCGTCCCAAAAATGCAAAAACATTACCAAACGTTTTGAGTAAAGAAGAAACGTTTAGGCTTATCGATGCAACAACCAATTTAAAACACAAAACATTATTAGCCTTAATTTACTCTTCGGGTCTTCGAATCAGTGAAGCAATAAACATGAAAATTACTGATATTGATAGCCAAAGAATGCTGATTCATGTTAAAAATGCGAAAGGTAAAAAAGACCGATACACCCTATTATCAACTAAAATTTTAGGATTACTAAAAGAGTATTATACTATTTACAAACCCAAAACATTCTTATTTGAAGGACAATACGGAGATCAATACAGTAGTAGAAGTGCGCAAGCTGTATTACATCAATCTGCAAAAAAGGCAGGAATTACAAAACAAATTAGTTTACATACACTTCGTCATAGTTTTGCCACACATTTATTAGAAAACGGAACCGATTTGCGCTACATTCAAGACCTATTGGGACACAGTAGCCCAAAAACAACAATGATATATACCCACGTAAGCAGTACTTCTTTAAAAAACATAATCAATCCTTTTGATATGTAAGATTTTTAATTAAATTTGTATAGTATAAATTAAAAATTATACGCATAAAAATAAACAAAAACATGCGCATAACATACCAATTTAGC
>JAEMQE010000154.1 GCA_022758945.1 Lentimicrobium sp.
CTACAACGACCAACCCAAATCAAATTCTGATATGTGGAACCGATTGGAATATCGTCCGCTCGAAGGTTTTGTGTATGCAGTGACACCTTTCAACTTTACGGCCATTGCAGGAAATCTTCCGGCAAGTGCTGCTATGATGGGAAATGTCGTGATTTGGAAACCAAGTTTCAGTCAAGTTTTTTCGGCTAAAATCATCATCGATGTTTTCAAAGAAGCGGGAGTTCCTGATGGCGTAATCAATGTTGTTTTTGGAGATCCTGTTATGATTACAGATACCGTTTTGGCAAGTCCTGATTTTGCTGGAATCCATTATACCGGTTCTACCAATGTGTTTCAAAGTATTTGGGCAAAAATTGGAAACAATATTCATAATTATAAAACCTACCCAAGAATTGTTGGTGAAACGGGTGGAAAAGATTTTGTTGTAGCGCATCCCAGTGCTAATGTGAAACAAGTTTCGACTGGAATTGTTCGTGCTGCTTTCGAATTTCAAGGACAAAAGTGTTCCGCAGCATCAAGAGCTTATGTTCCACAAAGTATGTGGCCAGAACTTAAAAAACAATTGATTACCGATGTGAAATCAATGAAAATGGGGTCTCCAGAAGATTTTAGCAATTTCATTACCGCCGTAATTCACGAAGGTTCTTTCGACAAATTGGCTAGTTTTATTGACCAAGCCAAAAAAGATTCGGATGCTGAAATTATCGTTGGTGGAAACTATGATAAATCTGTGGGTTATTTTATTGAACCAACCATAATTGTAACCACAAATCCACATTACACCACAATGGAAACTGAATTATTCGGACCAGTAATGACGATTTTTGTTTATGAAGATACCAAATGGGAAGAAACATTAAAATTGGTTGACGCCACTTCACCTTATGCTTTGACTGGCGCAATTTTCAGTCAAGATCGTTATGCGATTGAGCAAGCAACTGTTGCTTTACAAAATGCAGCCGGAAATTTCTACATCAACGACAAACCAACTGGTGCCGTTGTGGGAATGCAACCTTTTGGTGGCGCAAGAGCTTCTGGAACGAATGACAAAGCGGGTTCAGCCTTGAACTTGTTACGTTGGGCTTCGCCAAGAACCATCAAAGAAACGTTTGTAACTCCAGAAGATTACAGATACCCGTTTTTGGGAGAATAGATTCTGATTTTAGATTTTAGAGTTCAGATTTTAGATTAAAAACCCACAAGAATTCAAGGCAATTGAGTTCTTGTGGGTTTTGGTTTTGTGTTACATTGTCATTCCGACGAAGGAGGAATCACATAAATTGAGCAACCTATGAGATTCCTCCTTCGTCGGAATGACAAGTTTAAATGAATATAAGCATTGTCAATTTTAGAAAATTAAAGCTAAAAATACTAAAATTTTGGTGAATAAATCTCATACTTTAATCCTGAATAATTTTCTAAAAAGGATTTTAAAGCACTTGCGTTATCAGAGGAATTAATGGTAATAATTATTGTTTTTTCTAAATGATCTTGACTTAGTAAAACAATGTCATAATTTAAATATTTATAACTTAAGTCTGCACCTCCAGCACTTAAATAAGTATTGTTTTGAGTAACTCTTTTATTAAAAATTGTAAAAGCTGTTTTATTATTTAGGCTTACATTTTTGCAATATATATTCTTGTGAAGAAAAGTATAAGAAAGGTAAAGACTACCATTATTTATATTAAATCCTTTTTTTGAAAACATTATTATGAATCCTAATAGACTAAAAAGCAAAGCCACAAGTGAAAATATAAAATTCAATATTAATTTATCTGTGTTAATAAAGGTTTTGATGTTATAAAAGAATGCAAAAACAAATAACAAAGGAATTGATGTTAAGATGAAAAGGATTGCTTTTTGCTTAAAATCGAAACTATCTTCTACTATTATTTTTTTCATTTTTAACTCTTGTTTTTAATGATTTTGAGTAATCCCAGCAATTCCTAACTCATAAACTTCAAAGGCAAATGCACCATTTTCTTAGTCTCAAAGAACTCATCTTCAAAATAATCAGATAAATTATATTCCGTGGCTTTCGGGAAATCCTTTAATTCTTCGGTTAAATCGCCACCTTTCAGGTAGAGAATTCCGTTTTTGAGTTCGTGTTTGCTTTTCTTTTTGATTTTGTCCTTTATCCAAGATACAAAATCGGGCATATTCGTAACGGCACGACTCACGATAAAATCGAAATCGCCTTTTACCAATTCGGCTCGAAGTTGTTCCGCCTTTACGTTTTTGAGTTCCAAAGCTTCGGCGACAGCCTGAACGACTTTTATTTTTTTGGCAATGACATCAATCAAAAAGAAACGGGTTTCGGGAAAAAGAATCGCCAATGGAATTCCTGGAAATCCTCCGCCAGTTCCCACATCAAGAACAAAAGTTCCGGGTTCGAACTTTATAATTTTGGCAATTCCCAAAGAATGCAGAATGTGTTTGGTGTACAATTCGTCAATATCTTTTCGAGAAATGACATTGATTTTGGCATTCCAATCGTGGTATAAAAAATCCAGTTTCGCGAATTGCTCCTTTTGAATATCAGTCAAATTGGGAAAATACTTCAGAATCTCATCCATCTTTTAAAATTTTAACAAAAGTACAGTTTTTAGTTTTGAATATTTAACGCAAATTTACAGATTGAAAATTTTTAATAATTACCTTTGCAACTTATTCAAAATTAAAGATGAACGACATCACCCCAACATTCGCGAAACAAGACAATCTGAAGTTTTTTAGAACGCTTAACTCACGCGTAAACAATTACTTCAAAGAAAATAACATACCCAAAACGGGCAACTGGAAAATCCATTTGAAGACCGTAATCCTTTTTACCGTTTTTCTAGTGCCATACTTTTTGATACTTACATTACCTATGCCGTTTTGGGCACATTTATTATTGGCTATTGTTATGGGAATTGGTATGGCTGGAATTGGTATGAATGTGATGCACGATGCCAATCACGGTTCTTATTCAACCAAAAATTGGGTTAATAGTATAATGGGAGGAACGATATATGTTTTAGCAGGAAATGTTCACAATTGGCAAGTGCAACACAATGTTTTGCACCATACATACACTAATATCATCGGTCACGACGAAGACTTGGAAGCGGGAAGAATTATGCGTTTCTCCAAAGAAGCCGAATGGCATAAATTTCATAAGTTCCAACAATATTATGCCGTGTTTTTATACGGTTTGTTGACATTTAATTGGGCAATTACTACTGATTTTAAACAAATGAGAAGTTACCTAAAAAGAAAATTGTCTTATGGTGAACCGAAAAGTCCAAAAATACTTTGGACAACATTAATCATAACCAAAGTTATTTATTTAGCGATTTGGATCGTTTTACCAATAGTAATTGGGATTACTTGGTGGAAAGTTTTGGTTGGATTTTTCGTGATGCATTATACTGCGGGATTAATCTTGAGTATTGTATTCCAATTAGCACACGTAGTAAATGAAGCTGCAAATCCACAACCCAATGAAAGTGGCGAAATGGAAAACACTTGGGCAATTCATCAATTGTTTACCACAGTTAATTTTGCTCCAAAAAACAAAATCGTCAACTGGTACACCGGAGGATTAAATCACCAAATTGAACACCATATTTTTCCTCATATTAGCCACGTTCATTATGATAAAATTTCGAAAATCGTAAAAGAAACAGCACAAGAATGTCAATTGCCTTATTACGAATACAAAACTTTTAGAAGTGCCGTTATTGCACATTTCAAACATTTGAAAGAACTGGGAATGAAGCCCGCTTTACAATAATTAAAAAAAATACAACCAACTTTATAAACCAAAAATTACATTTTAATGAACAATCCGCTTTCAGACAGAATCAACAATTTAACTACATCACAAACATTAGCAATGGCTGCATTGGCCAGAGAATTAAAATCACAAGGAAAAGATATTATCAGTTTAAGTTTGGGCGAACCCGATTTCAACACGCCAGATTTCGTAAAAGAAGCAGCAAAACGCGCCATTGACGATAACTACAGCACTTATTCTCCAGTAGAAGGTTACCTTGAATTGAAAGAAGCCATTTGCCGAAAATTCAAAAGAGACAACGGATTGGATTACAAACCATCACAAATTGTGGTTTCAACCGGAGCAAAACAATCTTTATACAACATTGCACAAGTAATGTTAAACGACGGTGACGAAGTGATTTTGCCTGCACCATACTGGGTTTCTTATTTTGAAATCGTAAAATTATCAGGCGGAGTTCCTGTGGAAGTTCCAACTTCTATCGAAAGCGATTTCAAAATCACACCAGAACAATTAGAAGCTGCCATCACACCAAAAACAAAAATGATGTGGTTCAGTTCCCCTTGTAATCCAAGTGGTTCTGTTTATAATAGAGAAGAATTAACGGCTTTGGCCAAAGTATTAGAAAAATACCCAAACGTATATGTTGTTGCCGACGAAATCTACGAGCACATCAATTTCTCTGGAACTTTCTGTAGCATCGGGTCAATTCCTGGAATGTTAGAAAAAACCAT
>JAEMQE010000030.1 GCA_022758945.1 Lentimicrobium sp.
ATCCTTCAGCAATGTTATCCGGAATGGCAGTCATTGGGCTCGAAGTTCCTCACGCTCACGTTCATTTAATTCCATTGAATGAAATGGGAGAAATGACATTCAAGCACAAAGTAAGTTTGACCAAAGAAGAATTTGAAACTTTGGCCAAAAGTATTAAAGCCAATTTATAATGTTTTATGAGTAAAACAAATTGGTATGGTTTTCGTTTAGAAAGGGAATGGGTGAAAATCCATTCCCTTTTAATTTATAAGTTGCCCTATAACATGAAAAATATTTATATACTACTTTCTTTCCTTTTCTCCATTTTAAGTTTCGGTCAAGCCAATGTTGGATACGCTTTAATCGATAAAAAAATGGCGGAAATTCCCCAGAATTCAAGCGCTTCTACTGATGCTATTGCAAATTACATAAACGCTAATTTTAAAACAGAAAACGATAAAATCCGTGCGGTTTTTTATTGGACGGCTTCAAAGATTAGTTATGATGTTAAGAATATGTATGCTGTCACTATAAATGAAAATCCACTAGGTAGAATCGCAAAAACATTAAAAACTAAAAAAGGAATTTGTGGTGACTATGCGGCAATTTTTAATGAAATAGCCGCTTTAGTTGGTGTGAAATCTGTTGTAATTGAAGGTTATACAAAGCAATACGGAAAAGTAGCCACTTTATCTCACGCTTGGTGTGCGGCAAAAATTGACAAAAAGTGGTATTTATTTGACCCAACTTGGGGTTCAGGGTCTGTGTATAATGGGAAGTTTATCAAGAAAAGAAATGATTATTATTTTAAAACGGAACCCGAAAAAATAATCTCATCACATATCCCATTTGATTATTTATGGCAATTTTTAAATTATCCTATTACTAATCAAGAGTTTTATGACGGTAAAATTCAAGTCAATAAATCAAAAACATATTTTGATTATCAGACAGCAATTGATAAATATGAAAAACTATCTGATGGTGATAAAGCATTTGAAACTGCAGAAAGAATTCAGAAAAACGGCATTTTAAATAATTTAATTTTAGAACAATATAAATACAAAAAGAACGAATTTTCCATTTTGACCCAAAATATAAATATTGAAAAATTAAATTCAATAACTAATGATTATAATCAAGCCATAACTTTATTGAACGATTTCATTTATTACAGGAACAAAAAATTCAAACCCACTTTACCCGATTCTGAAATCAGCAAAATGATTCAAACGCCAAAAGAAAATCTGGTCAAATGCCAGAACGACATTAATTTTGTCGGTTCAGTTGGAAGTGAGAATGCTTCTAGTATTGCATCATTGAAAAAAAACATTTATGAAGCTTTAGTTCAGGCTGAAGAATACGAAACATTTGTAAAAGAATATTTAAGCAAGTCAAAAAGTGGAAGAAAATCGATGTTTACCAAAGTAACTTGGTTTGGAATCCCTTTAAATTAACTTACTTTTTTAAAAATTACCTGCATCGTGGTCCCTTTTCCTATTTCGGAATTCAGTACTTTTATGGTTCCTTTGTGATATTCTTCGACAATCCTTTTTGTTAGAGAAAGACCTAAGCCCCAACCGCGTTTTTTGGTGGTAAACCCAGGTTCAAATACATTTTTAAACTGTTTTTTTGGAATTCCATTTCCAGTATCCGAGACTTTTATTTTTACAAATTCACCATCTTCTTCAATAGAAACCGCTAGTTTCCCCCTTCCCTTCATTGCATCAATAGCATTTTTCACCAGATTTTCTATCGTCCAGCCGTGTAACGTGGGATTCATCAAGACAATAATTGGTGATTTTGGAGCTTTAAAAGAAAACTCGACTTGTTTTGAAAATCGGGATTGCAAATAATCATAGGATTGAAGCGTTTCTTCAACAATATCTTTGTTTTCTAGTTTTGGTTCTGACCCAATTTTCGAAAAACGATCCGTAATGGTTTTCAAGCGTTCAATATCTTTTTCAATTTCAAATGTGGTCGATTCATCAACATTTTCGGCTTTCAGGAGTTCGACCCAGCCGATTAATGAAGAAAGAGGAGTTCCTATTTGGTGCGCCGTTTCCTTTGCCATTCCTGCCCAAAGTTTGTTTTGGGTCGCCATTTTCGTACTTCGATAAAAATTATAAACCAGTCCAGTAAACAACACAATGATGAGTAATAAAGCGACGGGATAATATTTTAGTTTTTTCAGTAACTCCGAGTTTCCATAGTATATTTTTTGAAATTTTCCGGGAACATATTCAATCACAATAGGATCATTTTCGCTTTTTAGACCAGACAAAAAGGCTCTGATTCGTTGTTTGTCTTTAACAATTGCCTCGTCAATATTCCTCGTATTAATAATGGAGTCGTTCTCAGTAAGAATAATTGGAATTGAAGTATTGTTGCTGAAAATTTGAAGAGGAAGCTCCACATCAGTGGTTTCACCTGCATTTATGAGCGTCTTATGAGCATTCGCCCAAAGGTTCATTTTTAATCGTTCTTCATTTTTAAAAATTTGGAAAAAAGTATAGGTGTTCCAAAGAATTAATGAAATGATAAAAAAAGAGGCACAAATGATAATCCAGCGGGTTGTGTTTCTACTTTTGGAAAACTGCATAAAGTGATTTTTGTGGCATAAATATAACGAAATAATTTATGTAAGATTGTGTTTTTTTTGGAGCTGTTTCCTGCTGTCCGTTTTATCCACGCAAAAAAGCGTGGGATGCCACTTCCATCAGGGCTAGGGCAGTCGTTTTTCAGATATATTTTTTGCTAAAATTCAACATTCTTATTCCTATTCACTACTTTTGTTTAAATGAAAATTTTATGATTAGCATTGAACCAAAAGACCTTTCGATGTCAAAATTGCAAGGGTACTTACAAGGAGCTGTTGCGCCGCGACCAATTGCATTTGCAAGTACTTTGAGCAAAAGCGGAAAGCCCAATTTGTCACCTTTTAGTTTTTTTAATCTCTTTAGTTTCAATCCGCCAATTCTTGTTTTTTCACCAGTAAGAAAAGGAAGTGACAATACTGCGAAACACACTTTAGTCAATTGCGAAGCTACTCGCGAGGTAGTTATCAATGTGGTAAATTTTGACATTGTGCAACAAATGTCACTGTCAAGTGCAGATTATCCTAAAGACATTAACGAATTTTTAAAATCAGGTCTGACGCCAATACCTTCGGATATTGTAAAACCCTATCGCGTTGCAGAAAGTCCCGTTCAATTTGAATGCAAAGTCAACGAAATTATTCCTTTGGGAAAAGAAGGCGGAGCTGGAAATTTAATCATTTGCGAAGTGGTAAAAATTCACATCAACGAAACCGTTTTGGACGAAAATGGCGCAATTGATCCTTTTAAAATAGATTTGGTTTCCCGTTTGGGTGGTGATTGGTATTCAAGAGCAAAAACAGGATTGTTTTCAGTCGAAAAACCATTGGCAACTTTGGTAATAGGAGTAGATGCTATTCCTGATTTTGTCAAGAATAGTGTTGTTTTTGATGGGAATGATTTGGGAAAATTAGGCAATATTAATTGTTTGCCTACTAATGAAGAAATTGATATATTTGTAAAGCAAAATTTTGCCGTAAAAGGAGTTTTAAGTTCTGATGATGCCCGAAAAATACATTTGAAAGCAAAAGAATACTTGAATAACAATGATGCGATTTCGGCTTGGAAACTTCTTCTCGCCAAAAGAATTTAAACAGAATAACAACAATAAAATTAAATAAAATAAGATGGAAGTTACAGGAAAAATCAAAATGATTGATCAAACCAAAGAGGTTGGATCTGCAGGTTTCAAAAAAAGAGATGTTGTTGTTACAACAGATGAGCAATATCCACAACATATTTTGGTTCAGTTTGTTCAGGACAAATGTGATTTGTTGAATAGTTTCCAAGTAGGAGATGCCGTAAAAATTGATATTAATTTGAGAGGTCGTGAATGGACAAATCCACAAGGAGAAACTGTTTATTTCAATACAATCCAAGGTTGGAGAATAGGGAAAGCACAAGCTGAAACTGCTGCTCCACAAGCGCCACCAATGCCTGCTGCAGCTGCGTTTCCACCAGCAACAAGTTTAAACGAAGATGAGCCGGACGATTTGCCCTTCTAAAAATAATCAAAAAAAATCCTTGAAATTTTCAAGGATTTTTTTTGGACTTTAGTGAAATTAATTGAGTTGAATAAGTGCTCCCATTCCTATTTGGCTTCCAATTTGTGGGAAAACATAAGCCGTAGTTTTTTTCTTTTTTCCAAAAGTCACTGACTTAAAAGGATTCCAATAGGAAACAACTAATCCCGAGGCCAATCCAATTCCTGCGCCGGCAAGAACATCGGAAGTGTAATGTTTATTATTTGCAATTCGGAGAATTCCTGTCGCAGTTGCAAATAAAAATCCACTGCTGGCGTACCATAAATTCGAATCTTTATACTCATAATAAAGAAGCGCTGCGTTTGTAAAAGCAGTCGCAGTATGACCGGAAGGAAAACTTAAATTATCGGATTGAT
>JAEMQE010000184.1 GCA_022758945.1 Lentimicrobium sp.
AGAAGATTATTTTTGGAAAATTGATAGACTTGCTCCTTAATAGAATATTTTTTATTCGATTTTATATTCTATAACTAAATTATATAATAATTTAATTATTTATAAGAAAATTACATATTAAATAATTTTTATTGTGTATTTTATCGATTTTATTTGTTACTTAATCGATAATTGTTTTATGTTTACATCAAGAAATTATAACAACAATATCAATTAAGAAGAATTTAAAAAGTTTGCCCCACAATCTACTTTAAAAACTTAACCTACTTTATACAAAATAATAATTGAGATTTTGTTGTTAATTAATTAGTTAGAAAAACCACTTTCCCTAGAAGTGGTTTTTTTATGTAAAAGAATTCTCGTTTTTAATTTGAATATCTTAATTTATTGTTAGATTTACGCAATAGATAAGTGATTTTTTAAATTAAAGCTAAAATTATTATGAATATTAAGAATCGGCTAACATTGATGAGTTTCCTTCAGTTTTTTGTTTGGGGAGCTTGGTTAATTACTGTTGGAAATTATTGGTTTGCAACAAAACAATGGAGTGGTGCCGAATTTGGTGCCATATTTTCAACCTTAGGACTTTCTTCCATATTGATGCCAGCATTGACGGGAATTATCGCCGACAGATGGATAAATGCCGAAAAATTATACGGAATTCTACACATTTTAGGAGGTTTGGCACTTTGTTACATTCCTCAAGTTGACAATCCTACCACATTTTATTGGGTAATTTTTGGAGCTATGCTTTGCTATATGCCTACTACTTCATTGTCCAATTCTGTGGCGTATAATATTTTGAAGAATAATGATTATGATGTTGTCAAAGTTTTTCCTCCCATTCGTGTTTGGGGAACAATTGGATTTATTGCAGCAATGTGGCTCACCAATTTATCTGGGAATAAAGCTTCTGCCAATATGTTTTATATTTCTGCTTTTGCTGCTTTTATTTTGGGAATTTATTCTTTTACATTACCCAAATGTCCTCCACAAAAATTAATTGAAAAAGGTTCTTCCTTATTCCAAAAATTAGGTTTGGATGCCTTTAAATTATTTGGAACTTATAAAATGGCGTTGTTCTTTTTGTTTTCTATGCTTTTAGGTGGAGCTTTGCAATTGACCAATATGTATGGCGACACTTACCTTTCGGAATTTGCAACCGTTCCAGAATATGCAGATTCATTTGTGGTAAAATATTCGACCATAATTATGTCTATTTCCCAAATTTCGGAAACGCTGTTTATCTTGGCCATTCCGTTTTTCTTGAAGCGATTTGGAATCAAACAAGTGATGTTGATTTCAATGTCGGCTTGGGTTTTACGATTCGGATTGTTTGCTTATGGTAATCCTACCGATGGTTTATGGATGATTATTATGTCGTGCATCGTTTACGGAATGGCGTTTGATTTCTTCAATATTTCGGGTTCCTTGTTTATTGAAACGACTACGGATTCTAAAATTCGTTCTAGCGCGCAAGGTTTGTTTATGATGATGTCCAATGGTTTTGGCGCTTTCTTTGGCGGAATCATTAGCGGACAAGTGATTGATGCTTTTTTCACCCACAACGGCGTGAGAGATTGGCACAATATCTGGTTGAGTTTTGCTGGTTACGCTTTAGTGATTGCGATTGCTTTTGCTATTCTATTTAAACACAAACACAATCCTGAAGAAGTGGCGAAAGTGAGTCATTGAGAAAGTTTTAAAATTTACAGGAAAAAACTATTATAATCCTGTCATTGCGAGGTACGAAGTAATCTCATTTGTTGCTCTCGATATGTGATTGCTTCGTACCTCGCAATGACAAATAGAGGTTTTTGTGTGTGAAAATTTGTTGTAAAGTCAGGAGACTTCGCCAGCTGGTTTATATTTTTTGCCGTCTGCTGCTGTTAATTTCAGTTGGGTAGTGGCACTAACCAACTGACTTCCCTCTTTTTTCAACTTGGCTTTAAGATACTTCCAATAGTTGCGGGTTTTGTTGTAGTCGTTTTGATCGGTAAGTACAGCCACAATATCCAATACTGAAAACCACCACTTGGCGTTTTCTTCCTCCCACAAAACACACACTTCGCGGTCGTCAAAGAATCGTATGGATATTTTTGTGTTGCTCATTTCATTTTTAATTGAAAATTGACTTTTAATGAGTACGAAGTCGGGAGACTTCGTACAGCTGGAGAATAAACTAAATAATAGACCCAGAAAAAGATTTGGTTATAAAACACCAAACCAAGTATATTTACATAAATTAACAAATCAAGGAAAAGTTGCATTTATGACTTGAATCCGCCATTTGAATATTTTCTTAACAATTGTTAATCAATTAAATTAACTATTTTGTGTACATTTACATACTTATGCTTAGTTACAACTGTTTAATGTTGTTTTACTTTTATCAACCAAAAATTATATACTCCTAATAAAATGATAAACTCTTTGTACAATTATTTTTTGTCTGAAAAAGTAAAGGAAAAAAGCGAAAAACTCATAATCTATGTCGCAATTACGAGTTTTCTTTTGCATTTGTTACTGATAGGTTTGGCAGATCTTAGTGTAATTGCTATCCGTGATCATTCAAAATTATTGAGTAATCCTGTATCTGCGATTTATACGCCATTTTCATTTATCCTTATTTATGAAGTATATTTGTTATTGTATTATTTGCCTAAATCGACATCTATTTATATCGGAAAGCAATATGAAATAATTTCATTAATCGTAATACGAAGAATTTTTAAGGATTTATCAAATTTAGAATTTTCGACGAACTGGTTTTCAATAAAAAGTGATATTTTATTCACCCTTGATTTGGTTGCAATACTTATGATGTTTTATTTAATTTATATTTTTTATAGGGGTATTAAAAGCGGCAGTCAAATTGAAACTGAAATCATTAAACCAGAAATTGCAGCATTTATTTCTTTAAAAAAAACAATAGCCACTTTATTAGTTCCTGTTTTTTTAGCATTATCTGTTTATAGTGTGGGACATTGGTTCTATGAAAGTTTCTTTTCTGTGACTAAAATAGTGACAGATATTAAAGACATCAATAAAGTATTTTTTGGTGATTTTTTCACAATATTAATACTTATCGATGTTCTTTTACTCTTATTTTCTTTTTTACATTCCGATAAATTCAATAGTGTAATTAGAAATTCAGGGTTTATAATTTCAACTATTTTGATTAAACTATCCTTCAATACCGAAGGAATAGTAAACATTGTTCTTATTATTTTAGCAATAGTTTTCGGAGTTATTATTCTAAAAATTCATAATTTATATGAAACTGCTGAAAAGTAAATACTATTGTGGTTTGTTCGTAGTACGAAATTTTGCTAGTAAACCACAGATGAGGATTTAGTTTTTCACCTAAAGCGATTAGCGCGAGAAAGCAATCTTTCACGTTCTTTCCAACAGTAGAGTTTTGTTATGAAGTGGTTTTATTTTCCATTTTATATCTTGAATTCCGAGTCCGTTGTCGATGGTAATAACTAAAACAGCTTCTGTTTTTGTCCAACTGCCTTTAAAATCAGAAAAAAACTAATGGCGAAGTGCCACAACCGCTAGAAGTTCTTTCTTCACATTGACTTTCCGCTATAAATGACATTTCATATTCATCCGATTTTAGTGAACTGGCTATTGTTAGCTGAATCACTGTTTCATTATAAATTGGATTGATTCAATGTTCTGGCGCGCGTTCCAACTTATTCATCGCAGTCTCCGACTTCGAGGTCGTGATTTTCGGTTTCCAACCGAAGTTATTTTAGGCTTAATTTTAGGTCAGTCACAGACTGATTAACGCATCATCAAAGTCGGAGACTGTGCGGAGCGGAGTACGAAGTCGGGAGTTTTAATTTTCCTTTTTTTTATTGTTTTACTTTTGCTAGTGCGAGCTTCAAGCTCGTACCCATTATCACAATCAATTCAAATCTATTTCTAAAATGGTGTGGTCGTTATTGCCATAATTCCTTGCGCTGCTGTATTTCCAATCTGTGGGGTCGGTTACAAAACCCGCTTCTACTGGATTGTTATGAATGTAACTTAGTTTTTGTTCAAACACTTTCAAACTCCAAATTTCTATAAGTTGGTTGTTTTGTTGCCAAAACTGTTTTTCTTTGACATTGCTGTTTTTCTTTCCTGCTCTTTCAAACATCCAAAGTAACCATTCGCGTCTGCTTTCTTGCGGATTGTCTTGAATCGTTTTCATTATTTTTCTGGATGTAAATCCTTTTAAATCCCTCATTAATCCGGATGGATCGCCTAAAGCTGACCTAAAAATTAAGTGTACATGACTTGGCATAATACAATAACCATAAATTTCCATTCCCTTATTTTTTCTGCAATAGTCTAATGATTCGGTAATTATTGAAAAATATAAATCTCTTGTGAATACATCTATCCAATTGACTGTGGCAAAACTTACAAAATAAGCTCCTTCTTTTTCGTGGAATTTATATTTTCGGCTCATT
>JAEMQE010000126.1 GCA_022758945.1 Lentimicrobium sp.
TATTGTTTGTAACTGGAATTGGATCGTTGATTCATTTGTATTCCATAAGTTATATGCACGATGACGAAAAAATCCATTCGTTTTTTGCTTATTTGAATCTGTTCATTTTCTTTATGATTACGCTTGTAATAGGAAGCAATTTATTGGTAATGTTTATCGGCTGGGAAGGCGTTGGCCTTTGCTCCTATTTACTGATCGGATTTTGGTATAAAAACCAAGACTTTAATGATGCCGCCAAAAAGGCTTTCATTATGAATAGAATTGGAGATTTAGGTTTTTTAATCGGAATTTTTATCGTTGGTTCTTTATTCAATACCTTAGATTTTACAAGTTTAAAAACAATTATTACTACTGCAAGCGATGTCAATGATTTTTGGATTGCTGCTGCTGCTCTAGCTTTATTCATTGGAGCCACAGGGAAATCAGCACAAATTCCATTATATACTTGGTTGCCTGATGCGATGGCTGGACCAACGCCAGTTTCGGCATTGATTCACGCTGCCACGATGGTTACCGCAGGAATTTTTATGATTACCAGATTAAACTTCTTGTTTGATATGGCTCCAAGTGTTCAAAATCTTATAGCCATTATTGGCGCAATTACGGCTTTGGTTGCCGCAACGATTGCCTTGGTTCAAAATGACATCAAAAAAGTTCTAGCTTATTCTACTGTTTCGCAACTGGGATTAATGTTCTTAGCTTTAGGATTGGGTGCTTATGAAGTTGCCGTTTTTCACGTAATAACACACGCTTTCTTCAAAGCTTGTTTGTTCTTAGGTTCTGGCTCGGTAATTCACGGTTTGCACGGCGAACAAGATATGCGTAAAATGGGTGGTTTGAAAAAAGCGATGCCGATCACTTTTATCACAATGTTGATTGCAGCATTGGCTATTTCCGGAATTTTCCCGTTGGCAGGATTTTGGTCGAAAGACGAAATCTTGATGACTGCTTTTCACGCCAACAAAACTTTATGGGTAATTGGTTCAATTGCTTCGATAATGACGGCTTTCTATATGTTTAGATTAATTTATCTTACTTTTTTCAACTCATTTAGAGGAACGGAAGAACAAAAACATCACTTACACGAAAGTCCAAGTTTGATTACTTTGCCATTGATTATTTTGGCCATCTTATCTTTCTTTGGCGGATTAATTAGTTTGCCAGGACACAGTTGGTTGAACGAGTATTTAGCGCCAATATTTTCGAAAGTGACTCAAAAAGAACACGCATTTGGCACTACTGAATATATGTTGATGGCGGTTGCTACAATTGGAGCCATTATTGGAATTGCAATTGCCTACAAGAAATACTTGAAAGACAATACTATTCCAAGCGAAGATGCAGAAATCGCTGGTGTGTCAAAAGTTTTATACAACAAATATTATGTTGATGAAGTTTACGATGCTATTTTCGTAAAACCAACAAATGTGATTTCTAGCTTCTTTAGAGATTCTGTGGAAACCACTTTATCTGCACTAGTTTTTGGATTAGGAAAAGTAACTAACGAAATCGCTTTGCAAGGAAAAAAAGTCCACAACGGAAGTGTTGGTTTATATCTTTTCGCTTTTGTAATAGGCGTTATCGTCATAATAACTTATTTATTTTTATAATAATTTTTACATAATGGATGTAACTACACTATTAATTATTCTTTTGGTTGGCGCATTTGCAACTTATCTTTCGGGCGACAAATGGGCCCCAAAAGTGGCTTTGCTTTTTGGATTGACCGCATTTGCAGGATCCATTTGTTTGCTGAGTCAATACAATTTAGGAAACGAAATAAACTACACAAAACTTTGGATTTCAAAACCAAATATTTCTTTTGCCTTACAGGCTGACGGATTGGCTTTGGCGATGCTTTTGTTGACAACTGCATTGACACCAATTATTATATTTTCTTCTTTTGGAAATACATATAAAAATCCGAAAGCTTTTTATGCATTAATATTGTTTATGACCTTTGCGATGGCGGGAACTTTCCTTGCTTCTGACGGACTTTTATATTATATTTTCTGGGAGTTATCATTGATCCCTATTTACTTCATTACTCTAATTTGGGGTAATGGTGATGCGGAAGAACGCAAAAAAGCAGTAGTGAAATTCTTTATTTACACGCTTGCTGGTTCCTTATTTATGCTGGTAGCTTTTATTTATTTGTACCAAAAAGCAGGAAGCTTTCTAATCAGCGATTTGACTCAACTTAAATTATCAGGAACGGAACAATTCTGGATATTCTTGGCTTTCTTCTTGGCTTATGCTATCAAAATTCCATTGATTCCATTTCATACTTGGCAGGCCGAAGTGTACCAAAAAGCTCCAACCGTTGGTACGATGTTGCTTTCAGGAATTATGCTAAAAATGGGATTGTACAGCGTTATTCGTTGGCAATTGCCTATTGCACCATTGGCTGCAAAAGAATATATGAACGTGTTTATTGTACTCGGAATTGCTGGTGTAATTTATGGTTCTATCGTGGCTTTGCGCCAAAAAGATTTGAAAAAATTATTAGCATATTCTTCTTTGGCACACGTTGGCTTAATTGCAGCAGGAGCTTATACTTTAACGCTTGACGGATTTCGTGGTGCAGTTTTGCAAATGATAGCACACGGATTTGTAGTGGTTGGTTTGTTTTTCGTAGCTGAGATTATTTTCAGAAGATACGAAACCAGAAAAATTTCAGAAATGGGTGGTATTCGTGCTCAATCTCCAAAATTCACTTCGATGTTTATGCTCTTGGTTTTGGCATCGGTTGCTTTGCCATCGACATTTAACTTTGTGGGAGAGTTTACAGTTTTGTACAGCCTTTCACAAGTAAACATTTGGTTTGCCATTTTTGGTGGAACAACCATAATTTTGGGAGCGTATTATATGTTGAAAATGTTCCAACACGTGATGTTAGGCGAAACCAATGTGAGATTATTTGCAGACGTAACTTTCAACGAAGGCTTGTCTTTGGTCATTATCATTGCCGTATTGTTCTTCTTTGGGATGTATCCAAAACCAATTATTGACTTGATTACGCCAAGTCTCGAAAATATTTTAACTCAAGTAAACAGATTTAACTAAGTCAAATAAAAAAATGAATACATTAATAGCTATAACAGGATTAGGTGTTTTATGCCTTTTATTTGAAATTTTAAATTTTAGAAAAGCCATCGTTCCAATTACGATTATTGGATTATTGGCAGTTCTAGGAATCACCTTTTCGGAATTTAACACTCCGGCAAGTTATTACAACAATATGATTGTGGTGAGCAAATTTTCATCTGCATTTTCTGCTTTGTTTATTATTCTTACTATTTTCTTGGTCGCTTTGGCCCACGATTTCTACGAAGATCATCAAACCAAAATCTCCGATTTCATTGCCATCAAAATATTTATGTTGGCCGGAGCAGTTGCTATGGTTTCTTTTGGAAACTTGGCGATGTTCTTTCTTGGAATCGAAATTTTGTCTATTTCCTTATATATCCTTGCTGCAAGCAACAGATTGAATGTAAAAAGTAACGAAGCCGGAATGAAATATTTCTTGATGGGTTCCTTTGCTTCGGGAATTTTATTGTTTGGAATTTGCTTGATTTACGGGGCAATGGGAACTTTTGATGTAGCCGAAATCACGGATTGGTCTCGCTCTGCCGAATTGCCAATTTGGTTTCCCATAGGAATTTCTTTGGTTACCATTGGAATGCTTTTTAAAGTTGCCGCAGTTCCTTTCCATTTTTGGGCGCCCGATGTTTACGAAGGTTCTCCAACTTTGACAACTACTACAATGAGTACTTTGGTAAAAGTGGTTGCAATGGCTACTTTATACAAATTGCTAACTGCGATGAATGCTGACCTTTCTGGTGCCTTTATCAATATTATCGTTGTAATTTCGATTGCTTCGATGACTGTTGGAAATATTATGGCGTTGAAACAAACGAATGTGAAACGCATGTTGGCTTTCTCAGGAATTTCACACGCTGGTTTTATGTTGATGGCTTTGTTGAACATCAGCAACTCGGCAGGAAATTTATTGTATTATACTTCGGCCTATTCATTGGCTGGAATTGCTACTTTTACCGTGATTTTATACGTTTGCAAAAACAGAGACAACGAAGATATTGCCAACTTCAACGGACTTGGGAAAAATAATCCTTTGATGGCGGCCGTTCTAACAGCTGCTTTACTTTCGATGGCGGGAATACCAATTTTTGCTGGATTTTTTGCCAAATTATTTTTATTCAACCAAACTATTCAAGCAGGTTATTTGGTAGTGGTTATCGCAGCGGTGATTAACTCTATAATAAGTGTGGGTTACTATTTCAAATTGATTTTGGCAATGTATAACAAAGAGCCGAATGAAGAGCCAACGAAAACGCCTTTTGTGTTTTATGCAGTAGCCGTTGTCGCCATTCTTCTGAATATCGTTTTAGGATTGTTTCCTTCTGC